>CAVXOO010000411.1:0-4299 GCA_963762945.1 uncultured Acidobacteriaceae bacterium
TACGAAAAGAAATTTATTCCCCGCATCAGCCCGCTCACCCTTGTAGCTTTACTCTTCACGATTGTGGTGATGTTTTCCCTGAAGGGGCAATACATCATTCAACTGCCGCTGGACGTGTTGCGCATCGCGCTGCCCCTGTTGATTTACTTCGTGGTGATGTTCCTTGGTCTCTTTTATATGGGCAAAAAGCTGGGAGCGGACTACTCCCAGACGGCGACGCTGTCCTTTACCGCGGCGAGCAACAACTTTGAACTGGCGATCGCGGTGGCGGTGGCGGTTTTTGGAATTCACTCCGGCGCGGCCTTCGCTGCGGTGATCGGTCCGCTGGTGGAGGTTCCGGTACTTGATTGGACTGGTAGGAGTCGCTCTGCGTTTTCAGCGCCTTTTCTCTCCACCGACTCCCGCGCCGGTGGGCGAAGCGAAATGGGTTCGGGGCTAGCGAATAACTTCTCTAGGAAAGGTAGTCAGCGATGCGAGTCTTGATCCTCTGTACGGGAAACTCGGCCCGAAGCCAGATGGCGGAAGGATTGCTTCGCCACGATGGAGGGGCGGCGTTCGAGGTTGAACCGGTCTGCGCTGCCGGAGGGCGGCGGTGAAGCGGGAACTCACGGAGATTTGGTGTTATAGGCATCGATGACTTCCTGGGTGATGTTGGCACCGCTCGCCAGGAGAGCTTTTTTGGTGCCGGCCTTGGCATCCTCGGCGAAGAGGACGATATTAGTCTGCCAATCATTCGAAGCATCGAGAACAAGGGTATAGCCGCTGTTTTTTGCGTAGGTTGTCATCACGTCGTAAAACTTTGGCGCGAGTCCGCTGAAAAGGTTCTGCAACTCCTGCTGGAAGTCCTGGTGCGCGTCTTCCGTGTCGCGGTCGAGTTGTTTCTTCTTTTCGTCGATGGCGCGTGTGAGGTTGCTGCGCTCGGCGTCTGACAGACTGGCGCCCTGGGCCTGCAACTGCTTGGTCAGGGTGTCGATTTCGTCGCTGAGGGCCTTGAGGGCGGCTTGCTTGGGTGCGTACTTCTTCTGCAGATCGGCAAACTGGCGCTGGCCTTCGCTGGTCTGGGCGACGGCGGTCTGGAAGGCGATCACTGCCACTTTGGCCAGAGGGGCGGTGGGAACCCCAGATGCAGGCTTTTGCGCGGTGGAAGCCGAGGGTATGCCTGAATTGAGATCGTAGGCGTCGATGAGGACCTTCGTGATGTCGGTCGACTGAACAGCGTAGAGCACGGGGGATTGCTGGGCGCTGACGTCGAGGACCAGCGTATAGCCGTGCTTCTGTGCGTAGCCCGTCATGAGCGCGCCCACTCTTTGCGCCAAATCGTTGTATACCTTCTGTATGTCGGCCTGGAATTCGTTCTGCGCATCCTGGAAGTCGCGGTCCAGTTGCTTCTTCTTTTCGTCGATGGTGCGGGTAAGCGACAGGCGCTCGGCGTCGCTCAACTGGGCGCCCTGAGCCTGCAGTTGCTTGGTCAGGGTGTCGATTTCGTCGCTGAGGGCCTTGAGGGCGGCTTGCCGGGGCCCGTACTTTTTCTGCAGTTCGGCGAATTCGCGCTGGCCCTCGCCGGTCTGGGCGACGGCCGCCTGGAAGGCGACGACGGCAATCTTTGCAGGCTTTGCCGTGGCAACCACAGGCGATGGCACGGAAGTGCGCAGAGACTGCTCTTGCTCCGGTTTTGGTTCGCCTTCGGGCTCCAGGTGTCTGTTCGCGCTTCCTTGCCCAGTTGTGCCGGGGGATGGCTCGGATGTGGCCTCCGCCTCCCGCCGTAACTTGTTCGCCGCCATTCTCGCCGGCGTCGCGTAGAGGCTGTTGGGATAGTTATTGGCGAAGTCGTCAAAGTCCTGCGACCTCCTCGAATCCTTGATGAGGTTCCATGCCTCCAGATCCGGGGATGGGGCAGGCTGAGTGGGCGGTGGATTGACGATCACCGTCCCAGTTATCAGGATGACGGGCCTTTCGAGCAGTCCATAGATGGCCGGAATTTGCCGTCGATTGGTGTCGGAAGCCATCTGCCTGGCAACATCGCGCACTGCGTCGTCGAGGGGAACACCCTCCATGCTGAGCGCCTTGAGAAGGTATTGCGTGAAGAGGCCGTTGCGGCCCTCCGTGTTGTCGCTGGCGGTGTGCCCGGCCTCGGTGGCAAAGATGACGAGCGAACCAAGACCCTCCATTGGAACCAGTCCACCGCCGGTCGAGCGCGTGGCGCGAAGCGGGTTATCCCGGCAGGCATCCAGCACCAGGACTTTGACCGCCGCGCCCTGACCATCGAGGTCCTGGGCAATTCGCTGCGCCGGGACGGCCTCGTCCTCCACCTCTCCCTCGGTAGCGTCAGCGGGAATGTCGATTGGAAGAAGATAGTTGGTGCCCCGTACTTCAACGCCGTGGCCGGAGTAATAAAGGAAGGCGAAGTCGCCGGGCCTGATCGACTCGACGAACGCGCGCACGGCGCGCTTCATCTCATGCTCTTTCAGATTGGTCACTGGGACCACATGGCCGTCGTTGAAGCCAGCGCGGCTGAGCGCTGCCGCTACGTCGGCTGCGTCATTGATGGGATTAACAAGCGGTTTCCACGGGTAGTTGGCGTTGCCGATCACCAGCGCCAGGCGGCGACCGCCTTCGGGCTGGGCATCTACCAACCCCCGCTGTTGCTGGGCAGCGCCATGAATAGGCGGCAGCACGAATGCACAAAGCAGCGCCGTCGTCACGAGGCGAGACACTTCAAAACACGTGTGTTCGCGCAGCCATTTCAACAATCACATGCTCCTAGCCAAGATTACCGTGTTCGAATCCTGGAGCCATTCGCCCCGAAGGCGGTCGCCGCCTGGCGCTGGTGCATTGATCAAGAGGCGTATTCAGCGAATCGATGTAAGCAATCATACACTTGCTTTCCAGGGCGAGAAAGCAGTTCCGGCCCTGGACGATTTCGATGGAAGGGGAGCCGAGTCCCATGGGCGCGGTATCTACCTCAGAGTTTGAGCAGGGCGCGATCAAACGTTGTTTGGTGTGGAGGCCGAGGGCTGGCGGTTTTCGATCAAGGCGCGCAACTCCGCGGCAGTTGCAGCGAGATTGGCGTTTGCATCCGGACCGGGGGAAGATTCGTGGGCGAAGCTCAACTCCAGTTCGCGCGCAAGGTCGGTACCGCGGGCGAGGCCAAAGGTGCCAAGCACGCCGGCCAGTTTGTGCGCGGCGGCTTGCGCGGCTTGGCGTTGCTCTCCGGTCAGTTTGCAGCCGGCAACGGCAGCCGACTCAAGGATGGTCACGCGTTCCCTGATCTCCGGCAGAAAACGTTGCCACAGGCCGTCGATGGCCTGCGCTAAAGCCGCGTCTCGCGGGACGCCGGATTGGCCGGTGGCTTCCATGGCAACGCGTTCTCAGCTCCAGCGCAAGGCACTGGCGATCTGCGCCGAAAGTGTGAGCGGATCGAAAGGCTTGAAGAGAACCGCCTCGACGCCGAGGTCGGCAAATCGCCGCTGGTCCGTGCTTTGAACTTTGGCCGTCAAAAGCAGTACGGGAATCTTCCACGTGGCCTCGTTCTTGCGCAGCTCGCGAAAGGTCGTGGGCCCGTCCATACCGGGCATCATCACGTCGAGCAGGATGGCGTCGGGCTGATATTCGGCCGCGCGCGCCAGTCCTTCCACGCCGGAGCTGGCCCTGATCACCTCCCACCCCGCCACGCTTTCCAGGCTCAGTGCGGCTACTTCGCGAATATCGTCTTCGTCGTCGATAATCAGGATTCTGCGGACCACGCGGGAGGCTCCTTCACTCTTATTGTCGGATGCTGGCGCGATGTTGTCGATGGACGCCGGAAGTTTCAGGTTATACCGCCGGCAAGGCCGGTTGCGCCAGCGGAGACTCCTGCGTTTGGCGAATGGTGCGCAGCATGGTGAGAACCAGCGCTTCGAGCTGTTGAGGCTGCACGCGCGTCTTGGCCAGGAAATGCGTGGGGCCGAGAGTGAGATGACGCCGCTCGACGGGAGAGAGCTCGCGGCCGGAGTAGACCACCATGGGCAGGTGAGCAAGTTCCTCGTGCTGGCGCAACCAATCCACCACGTTAAAGCCGTCACCGTCGGGCAAGCCAATATCGAGCACCAGCAAATGCGGCTGGAAGGCCGAGCACGAGTCGATGGTCTCCTTGAGAGTGTGCGCCGTTGCCACGGAAATGCCTGCGCGGGCAAACATTTCACCAATCACGTGCGCCAGATCCTGATCGTCCTCGACGATGAGAATGCGCGCCTTGTCTCCGGCTCCGCAAAGCACGCGCGCCAACTCACTCAGCAGCGGACCTTCCTGGGTCGCCTTGGC
>CAVXOO010000412.1:0-19410 GCA_963762945.1 uncultured Acidobacteriaceae bacterium
TAGATGCGCAGCTTCGCGGGTTCCTGAGTTTTTTCGAGCTTAATCTCAGCCATGGCTCAGCCCACCTCGACAGGATGACGGACTTCCTCGGCCGCGGCTACGGGAAGCATGAAGCGAAAAGTTGATCCGTGGCCGAGCCGGCTCTCGACGGCAATCTGCCCGCCCAGCGATTCCACCAGCCGCCGGACCATGGCCAGGCCGAGGCCGGAGCCGCGCTCGGAGAATTGATTGAAGCGATCGAAGATCGAGCCCAACCGCTCGGCCTCAATGCCGCGCCCGGTGTCGCGCACGCTGAATTGCACAAAGTTCTTGATCTCCTCAGCAGTCAGAAGGACTTCCCCTTCATCGGGAGTGTAACGAATCGCGTTCGACAGCAGATTGTCGAGAATCGAACGCAGAGCGCGGCGGTCGGCGCGCACCATAGCCAGATCGGCATACGCCTTTACGTCCACGCGGATATGTTTCTTGGCCGCCTCGTCGCAGTAGCGATCGCGGGCCTCATTGATGGCCGGCAGGGGACGGATGTTTTCGAGCTTCATTTCGCGTTTGCCGGTATCGAGCTCGGCTACCTCGATCAAGTCGGTCATCAAGTCGTCGAGCTTCTCGGCGTCGTTGCTGGCCGCGGCCACCAGTTCGGTCTGCAGCCCGGTCATCTCTCCGCTGAAGCCCTGGGCGATCGCATACAGCCCGCGCCGCAAATCGAGCAGAGGATCGTGCAGCTTGCGGCTGGCCACAGAAATAAATTGTGTCTTGAAGCGGTCGATGTCCTGCAGGCTGGTCACGTCCTCAAGAGTCGTCACCGCACCCAGCAGCCGGCCTTCGGCGTCGCGCATGGGCGTGGTGCGCAGCCGGTAGCTTCGCTCCTGCTGGCCGATGCGCATGGGCAGCATCGCGGCCTCGTCTTCGGCGGCTACAGCCTTCTGCATGGAGACGACATTACGAATCGCGTCCAGAATCTTTTCGCCGCCGGGAGTGTTCGCCAGAGCCATGCGGTCGCCCGCGGCCTCACCGAGTAATTCCGACGCGGCCTGATTCACTTTGAGCACGTGGCCTTTGCCATCGGTGACGATAATGGGCTCAAAGATCGACTGCAGCACGGCGTCGGAGAGTTGGAACTCCATCTGTCGCCGTCCGGCCTCGGTGTCGCGCAGCTCACGCAGCCTGACGGCAATCCGGTTGAGTTCGCTGGCGAGAACGCCGAAGCTGTCGCGGCTGCTCCAGTCAACGCGGTGCTCCAGATTTCCCTGGACAATGCGATGCGCGTCGCGCGCGAGCATTTGAATCGGCCGCAGGACGGAGACGACGGTGACCACGGCGATCACGACGGCCGCAACGATGGCCGCGAAGGCCAGGGGGAACTCGCCGGCCGCAGCCAGCACACCGCGCGCGGCAATCACCAGGCCCACCGTAAGGCAGCCGAGGAGCACACAGCCGAGAATCAGTCGCTGGGTAAGATTAAGCATGTCCGGTATCCGCGCCGCTGAGAGTAGTCTCACCTATTCTCGCGGATACGGCCGTTATCTGCAAAGGCCCGCGCGCCAGGCATTCCGGAGCTTCAGGGAATCTGACAGGCGGCCAGCGCATCGTTGTGCCAGCGGCAGCGCAAGCCACCCGGCTGCGGATAGACCACCAGGACCCAATCCACTCCAAACGTCATCTTGAGCCGCTCGAAATCGACGAGCGAAAAGCTGCGCCAGCCTCTTTGGGCCGCAACCTCGCTGCCCCAGACCGGCCCCAGCTCCGGCACCTGCGTGACGACCGTCGTGTCCTTCACTGCATCGGCCAGTTGACTGCGTTCAGCCAAAGCGCGAAAGCCGTGGCAGTCATCGCCGGGTGATTCAAGATAGTGCGGGTCGAGCGCGAAGTACGCATTCGCGGGGGTATTGGCCTGAATCCACTGAAAGGCCTGGAGCCATGGAGTCGATGGCTGCTGCCCCGGCAGTTCGAGATGTGCGACGCCGCCGAGCTCCGCTCGCTGCCAAGCGAACATGGAGCCATTGACGGCGAGGAGAAACACCGCCCAGCGCCAGACGCACTTTCTAAGCAGGAATCTGCCCAGCATGGCGCCCGCCGTCATCAAGAAGAGGAAATATTCAATGTGCAGATAGCGCATGGGCTGCAAAGGCATCAGCCGCGCCGGGAATGCGGGCGAAAGCAGAAGCATGGCCAGCATCTGCTGAAATGCGGCATAGAAGAACACGGCCGCGGTGAATCGTGCCAGCAGCGTCTCTCCGCGTTTCGCGGCGAAATGCCGGAGCAGGGCGAAGAGGACGAGCGGACCCAGAGCGCCCAGCCACTCGTACCAGGTCCATCTGCAGAGATGGAGATAGGTCCGCGTATCGAGCGCCTCGCGCCATGCTGGATTCGCGGGCTCGAAGACCCATCGCAAGGGAATCAGCGCCACGGCCGAGCTTCCGAACGCACGCGGCCTAAGGTGCACAGAGCCATCCAAGACGAGGGCCAGAAAAAAGCAGAAGGAGATCCCAAAAGCTGCCATGAGCGGATGCACGAGAAAAGCCACAAGAAGCAACGGCGCAGCGTGCCAGCGCTTGCCGGCGAGAATGCGCCAGGCGGCAAGAAGAATGATGGCGGTGGCCAGGGTGCGCGGATGCAGGTGCTGGTCGGCGATGTAGAGCGCGGTTCCAGATACGGGCAACGAAAACATGGCCGCGACCATGGCAACCCCGGCCCATCGCGCGCTCTCTTCCGAAAAGAGCAGGTTCAGGATCTTCTTCACTGCCCATAGGATCAGGAAAAGCGCCATCAACTGCCAGAGGAGCTCTGCCCATGCCAGCGGCATCCGGGTCCAGCGCACAAAATGCGCCATGCAGCCGTCGAAGATGGTGGCCTGCATTTGCAACCGGAAAAAATCTGCGTTGTACGGGAAGAGTGCGGGATTGAGGTCCGCTTTTACGGCGGTCAGGTAGATTTCGTCGTCTTCGAGGCCGGGGTGGTAGCCCATCACCAAAAATCCCAGCACGGTGAAGAGCAGGACGCCGGGCCACTCCAGAGAAAAACGCCTGTGTCCCGAACGGGATTCCCGAGCAGCTTCCAGAACAGGTGCAACGCAATACGCCACAGGAGACAGAATACCGTTCCGAGGAGGGGCGACGAGACGGGAGAGTTATTAACAGGCTCTAGAGTTGGGGCAGCAGCATGCGCAGCAGGAGGAATCCGGCCACGCCGGCGAAAAATACCAGCGCCATGCGAATGCCCGGCTCACGGTTGACTTCAGGCACCAGATCGGTTCCGGCCACGTAGAGCGCGACGCCCGCCGAGACCGGCAATCCGTAGGGAACCCAGCGCGGCACGAGCTGGATCACGAGCACACCGGCCAGCGTGGCTGCGGCCAAGGCGACGGCGGAATAAAATGCACTGGTGCGGCTGCGTCCGCTGGCCATCATCACGCTCGCCATGGTGAACCCCTCGGGCGCCTTGTGCAACAGGATGGCAAGAAAGATCAGCCAGCCGAGCCAATTGGAGAGCGCAAATCCCGAACCGATGGCGACGCCATCGAAGAGCGCATGCACGCTCAACCCCCCGAGCACCGAATAGCCGGTGCGCTGGGAGACAAATTCGCCGGCATGCGTCTCTTCACCGAAGTGAAAGTGTGCGTTGATGGTGTGTTCAAGCAGATGCACCGCGCAATATCCGGCCATGATCAGCGCGGGAGCCAGCCGCGCATTAAGACGAATGCTCTCAGGCGTCATCTCAAGCAGAGCCGTGGCCATCAGGAATCCCGCGCCCAGCGCCACGAAGTAGCGCAGATAGCGCTCGACGCCGCGCGCCCGCACCAGCACCAGGCCGCCAGCTACATCGGCCAGTGCGGCAATGGTTCCGAGGATGAGTGAGATTTTTAGCATCGTGAAAGGAAGGCGTGATTTTTTAAGGTCGCGAGGTGAATCATAGGGCTCCGCGCTGGAGTCTGTAAAGCTGCTTGAGTTTGGCTCAGTGCAGCCGCCTCATCCCCTACACTGAATCTTGTCTCCCATGCCCTCCTACTGCGAAGTCGCGTTGCCGGTGCCGCTGGATCACACCTTCACCTACGGCATCCGCCTGGGCCAGTCGCCCAAGCGCGGGGCGCGGGTGATTGTCCCCTTCCGCAATGAGAAGCTGATTGGCGTGGTGACGGCGCTTGTGGCCAGCGCTCCCGAGGGGTTTGAGGTGCGGTACATCGAAACCGTGCTCGACGAGGAGCCGCTGCTCAGCGAGCACCTGCTGGAGCTTGGCGCGTGGGCCGCGCAGTACTATCTTGCGCCGCTTGGCGAGGTGCTGCGCGCCATGTTGCCGCTGACGGCCGAGGTGCGCCGCACCGTCTACTACCGGATTACGGACCTTGGGCGCGATGTGCTGGCGACTGCGATCGAGGGGAATGGGACAACCGCAGCAAGATATTCAGGTCGGCGGAAGGGCAAGCTCTCGCGCGAGGAGCAGAATATTGAGCGCCGCGTGCTGCAGCGTCTGGCCTCAGGCGAGCCGGTGAAGGTTTCCGCGTTGCGCACGGCCACGGCGGCGGGATTGCCGCTGCTCGCGGCTTTGCTACGCAAGAAGTGGATCGCGCGCGAGACCGCGGCCGCCGAGCGCGATGCGCGGCGCATGGAGCGGTTTGCCGTGCTGGTTCCCGATACGCGGCTGCCTTCGCTCACGGAAAAGCAGCAGACGATTCTGGCGGAACTTGCCGCCAACGGCAATGAACTGCCGCTGGCCGAATTGCGTCGCCGCGAGCTGCCTGCGTCGACTCTTCAGACACTCGCACGGCGCGGTCTGGTGCGCATCGAGGAGCGGCCGGAGCTGTTTCGGCTGGGAGGGCTGACTCCAACGACGGAGTCGTTTGTGCTGAATGCGGCGCAAAACGATGCTCTGGCCACGCTCACCTCCGCGCTCGGGGAATTTCACGCCATTTTGCTCTACGGAATAACGGGTTCGGGAAAGACCGCCGTGTATCTGGCTGCGATGCAGAAGGCTCTGGACCGCGGCCTCTCGTCGATTCTGCTGGTGCCGGAGATCGGGCTGACGCCGCAGACCGCGGGGCTGCTGGACGCTGCGTTTGGACAAAAAGTTGCGCTGTTGCACTCCGCGCTTACTCCCGAGGAGCGCAGCGAGCAGTGGCGGCGGATTCGCCGCGGCGATGCGCCCATCGTGGTCGGCACGCGCTCGGCGATCTTTGCTGCCGCGCCGAATTTGGGACTGATTGTTGTGGACGAGGAGCACGACCAGAGCTACAAGCAGGAGGAGACGCCGCGCTACAACGCGCGCGACGTAGCCGTGATGAGGGCCAAGCTTGCCGGCGCGGTGGTGGTGATGGGCTCGGCCACGCCTTCGCTAGAAAGCTGGCACAATGCGGAGCGCGGCAAGTATACGCGCATCGAGCTGCGCGATCGCGTGATGAACCGCCCCTTGCCCGAGGTGGAACTGATCGACATGCGGCGCGAGTTCCGCGAGAGCGGCAAGGACGAGCTTTTTTCGCGATCGCTGATCGAGCAGACCAAGGCGGCGCTCGAGCGCGGCGAACAGGCGCTGATTCTGCTCAACCGTCGCGGCTATTCCTTTGCCGTGATGTGCCGCGCCTGCGGCGAAAAGCTCGATTGCCAGAACTGCGCCATTGCGCTGACGCACCACAAGGCCGCCTTGGACGACGTGGGTGAGGCTCGCGTCGGCCAGCGGCTGGAGTGCCACTACTGCGGCTACAAGCGGACCGTTCCCGCGCGCTGCCCCAAGTGCGACAGCGAACACCTCTACTATCTCGGCGCGGGTTCGCAACAGGGCGAAGAGCGGCTCAGCGAGATCTTTCCCGGCGCGCGCATTGGGCGCATGGATCGCGACACGGTACGCGGGCGGGGCGATCTCGAACGGCTGCTGGCAAGATTGCACTCGGGTGAGATCAATCTGCTGGTGGGCACGCAGATGATCGCCAAAGGCCACGACGTTCACAGCGTGACACTGGTCGGCGTGGTGGGTTGCGATCATGCGCTTTCGATGCCGGATTTCCGCGCCGCGGAGCGCGTTTTTCAGTTGATGACGCAGGTTTCAGGACGCGCCGGCCGCGGCGATTTGCGCGGCCGGGTGGTGGTGCAGACCTATTATCCGGATCACTATGCGATTCTGGCCGCGACGGCGCACGATTACAAAGCATTCGCCGAGCGCGAGCTGAAATACCGCCGCTGGATGCACTACCCACCCTTCGGCGCACTGGCCAACGTGCTGGTGCAGTCGGAAAAGATGGAAGAAGCGGCGGGGTGGGCCGCTACCCTTGCCAAATCGCTCCTCCAAAACCAGACCCCCCTGGAAGGGGTGCGGGTATTGGGGCCGTGCACGGCGCCGATCGCACGCATCAAGAACGTCTACCGCTTCCACATGATTCTGAAAAGCGCTTCGCGCAAGGCGCTTAACGAAGCTTTGCGGGGCATGCTCAAGCGGGCCGACGAGACGGGGATTCCGCGGCGCAACCTGATTGTGGACGTGGATGCGCTGCGGCTGATGTGAATAAGACAGGGAACAAGGGACCAAGGGAACAAGGCTATCCGTGCTCCCTGGTTCCCTTGGGTGATGGTGTGCGCGAATTCTACTGCTGTTTGGCCTTCACGAAATACTGCGCCACGTCGCGCACAAAGTCCACCGCGCCGGGCGGCACACCCACCTGGCCGCGCAGCACCTTTTCGAAATCCTCCGGGGCTCCGTAGTAAAGCTCCGTGTCCTCACGGTTCTGGCTCACGCTGGTGCCGTCGAGATCGATGCCGGCAAAGAGCCCCTTGGCGCGCGAGTAGCTGAGCAGCTCGGCGTTCATCTTCCAGTCGGTCGAGGCCGTTCCCGCCCGGCCTACTGGGCCGGCGGCAGCGGAGGCGTCGCCGCCAATCTTGAATTTGTTCTTGAGCAGGTCCTGCATGCCACGGTCGTTCACGGCAATCAGAATCAGGTCGGTGGCCTGGCCGCCAATTTGAAATCCGAAGGAACCGCCGGCCATGCGGATAAACACCGGAGCGCTCCAGCCATGGCCGGTGCGGCAAGTGACCACTCCCTGGCCGTACTGGGCGCCGATCAGAAAGGCTCCTTTGACCATGCCGGGGACTACCGCAACGCAGGTGGCCGAGCGGAGAATGTCGCTGGGGATGGTTTTGTCTTTGGCCGACATGATCTGGTCAAGGACGATCCTGGCCGACTCGATGCGGCTTTGCAGATCGTCTCTCGACGATGCCGCCATGGCAGTGCACGTAAGTAGTGTGCTGAGACAAACGCAGGCAATGGCTCTTTTCATATCCATGTCCTCTCTTTTCCGCCGGCTTTACGCCGCGGTGTTTGGGATGATCGATCCGAGGTCTTGACTCCGGAGGTACGCCGAACGCTTCCTGGGGGATCGAGCCGTGGCAGAGAGCTGAGCCAGCATCGAGTATCTCTCGAACCTCCTCGAACAGGCTATCTCATCGCGCCCCGGTGCGCACGCCTTCACTCTCCCAGGTTTGATGCAAAAGCCAGGCCTCTCGCCTTCGAATCGCCTTCGAAAGAAAGAAGAGCGCCTGTATGGGCAGGCTTCGCGGCCATGGGAAGCTTGACGGCAAAGGTCCGTGCCAAGCTCCGCATCGGCGCTTGGCGCAGAACCGGACATTTTGCGTGTGAGGGTGAAAAAGGGGAGGGCTATTCTGGCAATGCAGAATCAAACGCAAAAAAAGAGGAGTTCCCAGGCTTCATGGAAACATGCTGCCTGGGAACTCCTTTCCCCAGATCTGCGTTGTTTCTGTAAGCCATCATGTGGAAATCTTAAGATGTAGACAAGAGTACTTAGGGGACATGTCTAAAAGTACCCAATACTATTAACTAGTTAGTAATCCTTGGGCGCGGCCGACCGACGCCGCTGCGCAGCGCCGCCGCATCGCCCAAAAGCGAGCGGCTGAGCGCCGAGATCGAGAGTTTGACCCGGTTGTCCGCGCCCGTTTTGCGCATAAGTCTTGCTATATAAGACTTTACGGTTCGCTGCTCGATACCGAGCTGGCGTGCGATCTCGCGCGTGGATTGGGCATTCATGATCAACTTCAGCACCTGTTCCTCGCGCAGCGTGAGTTGAGGCTTGGGCTCAACGCGAATTGCCGGTGCGCCGAGAAGCAGTTGATCGACCAATCGCGAGAGTAATAGACGGGGTGCCCAGATGGATCCTGAGGTAACTACTTCAACGGCTTTGCGCACCGCTTTTGGGCCGGAGGAGCGGCCCAGGTACGCTCGCGCGCCGGCAATGATTGCATTCAGCACCAGATCGTCGTTCCCATCGGGCCCGATGACGATCAGCCGGATATCGGGACGAGCACTGCGCACCGCCTCCAGGGTCTCAATGCTGCCCTGCGAGGAGTGCAAATCGACAACAATGTACTCAAGGTCCGGGGAGTCGATCAGCTCTTGCAGGCTGCCCACCACGGGGATCAGTTGCGCCTGAGAAGGCTGCTCCGGAAGATCGAAGATGCTGGCCAGGCCAGCCATGCGAATAGGCTCAATGGCCAGGACCCCAATGCGAATCGGGCGAGGATGTAGTGATCGGGATGACATGGCCCCCCCTTTCGAAGTGGCAAGGGGTCTTTTCCGGCAGCAGCCTACGCCACCCCGGAGAGTTAATGGTACGCATCCATCCGCAATTCGAAGATGCCCATGCTGGACTGCCTGTAGGCCGGTTCGAAGGCGGTACGTTGTCAGAGCTTGGGGAGAAAGATACCTTGCTGCTCTCAATACTTGCCCTTGCGGTCGGCGTAGCCGGCTTTCCGAGGCTCGTCCGACTCAAAAAAACAAGTTCTGGCAAAAATCTTCAATGACGAAGATCTTTGCCGGCAGCGGCGTAGTATTCGAGATTTCGAGCGTGATGTAACCTTCCCATTCAGGTTCGAATGGCGTCACGTTGACGATGATCTCGCAATGCGCGTAGGCCGATTTCCCCACGCAGATCGTCAGTACAACCCTGGGGCAAACGAAAATACTCAACGAAACACAACAGCGGAAACGAACCCGGCGGAACGATCACCGAGTCTGTCTCGACCGAAACGAACGATCTCTTCGTCGAACTGTTTGCAGTCGATGGTGGCGCTGTTTACACGGTTAAAACTCTTGAACTCGTTGGAGACTCTGCGACCGTATCCATAGGATGAAAGCCCATAGGATAGGACCTCGCCGGCAAGCTGCTTCTCGATAAGCGGCTCCATCATGCGATGTTTTACGGCCTGTTTTCCGATCCAACGGCCGCTTTCGATCGACATGCATCTCCTTGTCCGGAGCGTTCGATTGTATCCAGTTCGGTTCCGGCGCCGGCTGAAACTCGAAAGCTCATCTTACGCAACGGCGATGGTAATTGACAACAGAGAAACCGTTCGCGTGCGCCAGAATGGGCGCGCTCGATTCCGGAGCTCTCTCACCGGAAGGAGTTGGCCGCAAGGGGTTAAGGAGGGAAAAAGCCGGGATATCCATATTCCCCGGTTTCCTAATCGCCGCAATATCTGTAATATGGGCGATGAAGGTCGTTGAAAGCCACTTCACAACGAGCGAGGAGACTCCATTGATCAAGCAGGACATCGTTCACAACGTAGTTGAGCGCACGGGTCTGCCGCGCATCAAGGCAGAGGCGGCAGTGGACACGGTCTTCGAGGGTCTGAAACAGGCTTTGGCGGCCGGCGAGCGCATCGAGTTGCGTGGATTCGGCGTGTTTAGCGTCCGCGCGCGCAAGACCGGCATCGGCCGCAATCCCCGCACCGGGACCGAGGTCAACATCGCGCCCGGCAAAGCGGTGCGCTTCAAGCCCGGCAAGGAACTGCATGCGCTCCAGACGGAAGCCCCGAAAAGCTAACCAGGCCAGCGGACGAATAGCTGGAAAACCGAGGCAGCCCTAACGAGCCGCCCATGGGAAGCTTGTCTGCGCGCTGCCGCGCGGAGATCTGCCCGCTCTCACACTTGCGAGACTGACGAGCGGCTAACTTGCCGCTCTGGTCAAGTAGCCCATGCCGTCGAGGACGCCGCGCAGGAAAGCAAAGCTTTCGGCCACGCCGGTGATGGGGTTGTTGGGATCGATTTCGAATTCAAGATCGACGAACTCCGGGTAGTTGATGGCAATCAGCGTCTCAAAGATCTCGCGGAAGGGCAGGATGCCGCGGCCCACGGCAACCTGGCTCGTGTTGCCCGAAAAACCCGCAAGATCGCTGACGAGGATGTTGTAAAGGCGCGCGCCGGCGGCATGAATGGCGTCGACCAGATTGGCATTGGCGCGAGCCGCCTGGCCCAGGTCGATGCAGCAGCCGATGCGCGGGTCCAGATCCTTGATGGCCTTGAGAACATCGAAGGGCGAGGCAAGAGTGCTGTCCTCGGGGCCGCGGTTGCGGATGGCGACGCGGATGTCGTACTCCTTGACTAGCTTTTCGATGCGCGACAGGGTGAGGGGCGCTACGTCGGCGACGATGAGGTTGATGCCCGCGCGCTTGACGTAATCGAACTTGCCGCGGATGTCGGTCTCGTCGTCGGAGGCAAACTTGATGGTGCCTGCCGCGTGCAACGTGATGCCCGCGGAGGCGTAGTCCTCAAGTGCCTGCATTTCGAGCGTGGGGTCCATGGGAAGATGGTCCATCACGTCTTTGCAGCTCAGGTAATTGACGTTGAACTGCTGCATGTAGGCGATCAGCTGTGGGCGCGAAAAGGTTCGAAAGGTGTAGCTGGCGAGTCCAAGGCGAATGGGCGAAGGTTTGCCCGAGGCGGCAAGCGCCTGAGCTCGTGCGGATGTGCCCCCCAAGAGGGCAGATCCGGCGCCAGTAGCGGCGCTAGCCGCGACGAGTGAAAACGCTTGCAGAAGGTTACGGCGGGTGATGCGGTTCTTCATGGTAGGGAACATTATAGGGCGCAGACAACGGCTAGTCAGTCCCACGCAAGTAACACTTAATGGTTACAAACAGCGGGGTTAGCAGGGCCATGCCGAGTTCCCGAGCGGGGGGTGCTCGATGAGTGGACGGGATGAACGGCGCGTCCGCAGTGGGCTCTGCCGGGGCGGGCTAATCCCTGTTCCCCGGCCGTCTACTCGCTGCGTTTATTGCTTTCCGAAGCGGTAGACGATACCGGCGGTAAAGCCGCGGCTGGCCTGCGTCGTCGATCCAAAACCACTAAATAAATACTCCGGCGCGAGCTTGAAGGCGAAGTTCGGGGCCACGTTGTACTCGCCGATGATGCTGGCGCTGGCGGCGAAGGTGTTGGCATCGGGGTAAAGCCCGAGGAGGGTAGGTGTGAAGCCGTCGGTATCGCCGGAAAAGTTGCCGCGTGCCCAGCCCGCCATGACGCGGCCCGAGATGGAGTATTTGGGCTGCAGGTAGAAGCGATAGACAGGTCCGGCGAGGACGTTGTACATGCTGATCTCGGGCCGGGTGAATGCGCCGGAGCAGTAGGTCGTCACACCCGGAGTGCCGCAATAAGCGTGGCCGAAGTAGCCGCGGGCGTCGAGGGTGTAGCCCAGGCGCTCGTTGGAGTAGCGCGTCAGCCCTACGTCCCATGAGTACCAGGTGAGTCGCTGCAGCGAGGGACCGGGCTTAAAGCGCAGGTAGCCCATGCCCTCGAATGTCTCCCACCTGTGGTCGTACGCGTCGTGGATGGCCGTGGCGCGCCGCTGCTCGCGGCGCTGGCGGATGCGCGCCTGGACAGTCAACTGGCCCTGGGACTGTCCGCCGGACTGGCTGGCCTGGTCGGCCTGGTTTGGACTCGCCTGATCTGGGGACTGGCTCGGGTCGGCAGTGGAACTGGATGAGCTCTGTGCAAATGCGGCCGGCATGGCCGCGCATGTGAACGCCAGCAAAAGAGCGAGACGGCGAAAAGATTGCATCGGTATCGGGATTCCTCCACGGGAGTACGAGAGCACGCCCAAGTGAAAGGCACGCTCCCCCCAATTGGTATTAAAACATCTTGGGGGGAGGGTTGTGCCGAGCTTGTCTTTCGATTGGACGCGTGGAGGGGCGAAGCGGCGCCGCGAGGTTACACAATCGCCTGCAGGTCGGCCAGCAACTGTGCCTGGTTGAAGCCGCTGGGTGAGCCTTTGGCTGAGATCCAGTCGGCGCTGAGCAGAGTGTGTGCTTCGTCGCAATACTTGTTCCAGAAGGCCACGGTCATGGTTTGGAGCGCGCCCCAGGTGACGCAGGTAAAGCCGTTCGCATCGTACGCCGCGACAAAGACACAGTGGCCACCCCAACTGCCGGGCTCGGCATCGGCTCCGCCGTTCGGTACTACGTCCCACACCTTCTGTTTCTGCGCAGTGATCGGCATCGAGAGGCCGATGTAAACGCCGCCGAAGAGGGCGATGGACTGGCGCACCTCAGTGAGGTTGGCGGGTTTGGGGTCGGCGAAGGCCATCAGCTTGCGCCGGGCAAAGCCCTGCTTCTTCCAATCGTTGAGCACGTCAAGCTCGATGCCGCCGCTGTCGGTCGAGGGTTTGCCGGGGACATAACCGTCCCATTTTTCGTAGTACTTTTTGATGGTGGCGTCGGGGACGGTGACTTCGCTGCCGGTATTCGCGGTCCATACCTGCACGGCGTGTCCGCAGCCGGCGATAGTACAGTCGCCCAGGGTGTCGTTCAGCATCATGCCCCAGGAAGTTATACCCTTGGTCCAGTCGGCTGAGGGCGGTGGGGCCGGCAGGGCAGGGGTCAGGTATTTGCCCAGCTTCAGGGTACGGCTGTCGGTCTTGATGGCCTTGCGGCCCAGCTTCCGGGGTCCCCACGGCGTCATCGTTGCACCGACGGGTGGGAGCTTCCGGTTTGGGAGTTTCGTCTTCGCGTGATCTGCCATGGGGGATCCTTTTGTGCTCTGAATTTGCCGGACGATCATGGGACCGAGGGCAACGGCAAAGCGTTCGGTTCCATCGGTCTGGATTGATCTCCGGATGCGTTACTGTCATTGTCACGTAAGTTGCCGAAATAGTAGGCAAGAGCCATGAATTAAAATTCTCGGGCACGGAAGGAGCAAGGAAATCATGGGCCGTACTTTTTTTGGAGTGATCCTGGCGCTGGTTTTAGCGCCTTTGGCGGTGTGGGCCTGGTTTCAGTGGGGGCATCCGCCGGTAGCAGTGGCCGACCCGCCGCTGCCGAAGGAGCGTCAGATTCTTCATATTCCGCTCAAAGCGCGCATTGCCCGCGAACTGCCGGGAGATCCGCCAATGCCGGCCGATGAGGCGAATCTGACGGCCGGCGCGCAGGTCTATCGCGATCAATGCTCGGTTTGCCACGGCTTTCATGGCAAGCCTTCGAGTTTTGGCGCAAATATGTATCCCATAGCGCCGGCTCTGTGGGAAAAGCACGGGAACAGCGACGTGGTGGGTGTGAGCGATGACCCGCCGGGGGAGACCTACTGGAAGGTGGAGAACGGTATCCGCCTGACGGGCATGCCGGCTTTCAAGGACACACTTACCGACACCCAGGTCTGGCAGGTGAGCCTGCTGCTGGCCAATGCCAGTAAGCCGCTGCCGCCCGCGGTGGTTGCGATCATTCTCGGCCTGACGCCCGCAAACCCGTCAGCTCCGGCGCCGCAAGTGGTGACGCTGCCTGCGAAAAAACCGTAGACTGGCAACGGCATCGGGCTATTGGGGGCGGTTGGCCGCGAGCGCAGGTCTCTGGGGGGCGTGGATCGTCAATTTTTGCCAATTCGCGGTACCATGCCAACGGAAGGGGTACGATGAGCTTCTACGATCTGCTGAAGAAGGGGTTTGGTTACGTATTGCTCAGCATGGGCGTGTCGCGACCCGCGCCCAAGCCCAGGCCCGAAGCAAAGCCCGCGTCGAAGACGGGTTCCGGGGCATAGGCCGCATGAAGTTGACAATCTGATCGGAACCGTGCCATATTCGCATTTGTCCTTTCGTGTCAATGCGTTAGAACGCCGTTAAAGCATGTTCCCCCCGGTCATTAAGTTTCGCATGGAGAAAGGTAATGTCAAAGTATAAAGCGATCGAAATATGCGCGGTAATTGCCGTCGCTGGCGCCGTAACTTGTGCATTGCATAGCCAAACCGGCAGTACGGCACCGCCGCCGGCGACGCCTCCATCGGGAAGCACCGCGTCGGCCCATGATCCAAATCTAACTTCTTTGCAAACTGTCCAGTACATCGATAAGGCGATCGACCAGCTTCGTATTCCCGAAGGCATCGACACCGGCGCTGTCACGACCTGGCCTGGATACTTTGCCATCGAACAAGCGACCGGCACTCTGTGGTGGGTTCGCGGACTGCAGACGAGCGAATCGGGATGGGAGATTCGATTCTCCTCGGCCCAGGCAGATCATCTCGATCTCGATGCACTCAAGCTGGGAGTGGGACTCAGCAACTATCAAACCGTTACCATACCGTGCAAACCAACTGCCGGTGCAACTGGCAGCAGCTATTGCTGGCAGAACTGGGTTGCCTCATGGGACGATCAATCTCCTGAACTGAAAGAGGGTCACTTCAGCAGCATCAAAGTCGCGCACGCGGTGGACAATGAAAGCCAGCAAATCTTAGACGGCCGCGACTTTTCAGTATCCCCCTTGAGAAAACAGATTCTGCTTTTCAATGGCGGTCTGAAGCAGTTGATCGATGTGGAGCCGGTTAAGCCATCCTCCGCGACGGAGATTTACCTTGGCGCGGCAAATAGCGATACCGCCGAACGACTTCTCCGCGCACTTAAGTACCTGGTCAAGAAAATGCCTGCGGGCGTAACAGAGATTGACCCCTTCGGACCGTAGTCTAGCTGCTACCCACGGGGCTGCGAAATCGACCGGTGGCAATCGCTCCCCATACAATGGGAGAGGGAGCCCACCCACCCGGCCGATGGCGGAACAAGAGAACATAAAAGCGAAAACCGATCTCAAGTCCGGGACCAAGCCCGGCGCAGCCGAGCCCGGCCGCAAGCGGGAGGAAGATCCCGTCGGCAAAGTGTATGACGCGCATCTGATGCGGCGGCTGGGCCACTACGTGCGTCCCTATTGGCTGCAGGCCGGCATTGCCTCGCTCGCAGTCATTCTCAAATCGCTCAGCGACGTAACCGGACCCATCCTCGTGATGGTGGCCGTCGATCGCTATCTCGCGCCGGACAAGGCTTCGCTGGACCCCTCGAACGCCGTGGCGCACTGGGTGGCGAATGCGAGCCCGCTCGCCCATCTGCTGCCCACCGCGCCCGTCGCCGGCGTCACCCGGCTGGCCGCCATCTTCCTCGCGATGCTGGTCTCGGCTTACCTCTTCCAGATCGTCCAGGTCTTCCTGATGCAATGGACCGGCCAGAAGATCATGTTCGACCTGCGCCGCGACATCTTCCGGCACATGCAGAGCATGCACGTGGGCTTTTTCGACGCGAACCCTGTAGGACGGCTGGTTACGCGCCTCACGTCGGATGTTAACGCCGTCAACGAGATGTTTACCGACGGCGTGCTGGCCATCGTCAACGACATTTTCATGTTGACCATCATGGCCGCTCTCATGCTGGGCATCTCGTGGTGGCTGGCGCTGCTGGCATTTTCCGTTCTGCCTCTGATTCTGGTGGTCACGCGCATCTTCCGCGACCACGTGCGCGAGAGCTACCGCCGCGTGCGCACCGCCATTGCGCGCATCAACAGTTTTACGCAGGAACACATCTCGGGCATGAGCGTGGTGCAACTTTTCAACCGCGAGGATCGCGCATTCAAGGATTTCTCGAAGGTGAACGAGCAGCACATGATTGCCTTCAAGGACACGATCTTTGCCTACGCGCTCTACTACCCGGCGGTTGACCTGCTGTCGTCGGTGGCCATTGCGCTGGTGGTCTGGCGCGGCGGATTCGGCGTGCTGCACCTGCCGCCCACGGTCACCATCGGCGTGCTCATCATGTTCACGCAGTTCTCGCTGCGCTTCTGGCGGCCCATCCAGGACCTGAGCGACAAGTACAACATCCTGCAGGCCGCCATGGCTGCATGCGAGCGCATCTTCAAGCTGCTCGATGCAGAGCCAGAGATCGTCAGCCCCGCTCATCCCCTCGCTGGCGACGGGTCGAATCGGATCGCATTTGAACACGTCTGGTTCACCTATCAAAAGCTGACCGACGCGCAAAAGGCCGCAGTGGCCGCTGCGTCAGCCGGTCGCGTAGCGCCGGTCTCCAGACCGGCTGTACCGGCGGCGTCCACGCCGCCGGAATGCATTGCACCGGACGCGGCGGCACTCGCCGCTCTTGAAGGCATCGAGTGGATTTTGAAGGATGTCTCCTTCACCATCGAGCCGGGGCAGACGGTGGCGATCGTGGGCCATACCGGCTCCGGCAAAACCACTCTGACCAGCCTGATGATGCGTTTTTACGACGTGACAGCAGGCCGCATTTTGTTGGATGGCATCGATCTGCGCGAGCACGATTTAGAGGAGCTGCGCCGGCACTTCGCCGTAGTGCTGCAAGATCCGTTCCTCTTTTCCGGGACCATCGGCGAGAATATCCGCCTGGGCAACAAGGAAATCTTAGACGCCGCGATGCGCGGCGCGGCCCGCGACGTGAACGTGCTCGACTTTATCGATAGCTTGCCACATGGATTCGACGAGCCGGTGCGCGAGCGCGGCAACTCGCTCTCGACAGGGCAAAAGCAGCTCGTCAACTTTGCCCGCGCGCTGGCTTACAACCCGCGCATTCTCATTCTCGACGAGGCCACCTCGAGCGTGGACACGGATACGGAGTTGCGCATTCGATCCGCCCTGGAACGCATGGTCGAGGGGCGCACCAGCGTGCTGATTGCGCACCGGTTGTCAACCGTGCAGCGCGCCGAAACCATTCTCGTGATGCACAAGGGCCAATTGCGCGAGATGGGTTCGCACCAGGAACTGCTGGCCAAGCGGGGCCTCTACTGGAAGCTCTACCAGTTGCAATATAAGGATCAGGAGAACGGGGCCATTGTGACGGCGCTGCCGGAGCCTTCGACGGCGCCAGCGGTGTGAGTAAGGCAGGGACCAAGGGAACAAGGGACCAAGAAAAACAGGGAACAGGGAACACTCACTCCTGGGCCCCGCGCCGTAGGCGCAGTGTTCATTAGCCCCGCGCTTCAGCGTGGGGAAAGCTGATTTCACAGATGGATTCCGGAGTCCCGTAGGGACGGCGCAAGGACATTTCTCTTGTGGGCGTCAATTGTCTCCGTAGAGAGCTCTTGTGCGTGCGGGAGATCTCACGGCGGCTAAAACCGTCCCCACTCGATGCAACTTTCTCCAGGCTTTTTCGTTCGCCCGCCGCGGACGTTGCAGCCCCCGAATTCTCCAGTCACGATATGATGGTATTTCGAGGGTTTACGCGCACGATTGCCGGATAACCCCTGGGAACGCGCCGGATTGCAGGACGAGATGACGGAAAAGACCACGAGAAAAGTCGAACTGTTCGACACCAGCCTTCGCGACGGCTTGCAGCAGCCGAATCTCGAGATCTCTGTGCCCAACGCGGTACTCCTGCTCGAGCGCATGGCTGGGTTTGGGGTGGGCTATGCCGAGATCGGATTCTCCGGCGCCAATCAGTTTGTCGCCGACCTGACCGGCGCGCTCGACAACGCGAATACCGGCCTAATGAAGCTGGCGCTATTTGGGCGCACGCGCGGCCGTGGCGCGAAGGTTCAAGATTGGCCCGACGTTGCATTCATGCTGCGCCACAAGCGGCGCGTGCCAGTCGCGGTGGTGGTCGTAAAATCGCGGCTGCTCGACGTGGAGAAGTCGCTCGAGACTACGGCCGACGAAAACCTGCTCATGACGTGGGAGACAATCGACTGCCTGCAAGCGAACGGCCTGGAAGTGATCGTCGACCTCGAACACGCGATGGACGCGATCTGCGGGCGCGCGGAAAACGGCAATCTCAGCGGCGAGGATTTTCGCAAGCGCAGCCTTGACCACTTCAATCAGATTGTTGAGCAGTGCGTGCGCCAGAAGGTCAGCCGCATCGTGGTGTGCGACACCAACGGAGGCTCGAACCCCGAAGAAGTGGAGCTGGCGATCGCCGGCCTGGTACGCAACTATCCCGGCGCGGGCTTCGGATTTCACGGCCACACCGATCGTGGCATGGGGATCGCCAACACACGCGCGGCGATCATGGCCGGCGCGGTGCAGGTGCAGGGCACGTTGATCGGCACCGGCGAGCGCTGCGGCAACGTGAATCTGACCACGGTTGTGGGCGCACTGCAGCTTCGCGGCGAAGCCGAATTTGTATCGCCCGAATCGCTCAAGGGATTGACCAGCCTGGCGCATTCGGCCTATGCGGCCTTTGCTCTGGAGCCGCCGCACGGCCAGCCCATCGTCGGTCCCGGCGCATTTGGCACCTGGGCCGGCATGCACGGATCGAGCGAGCGCAAGAATCCCGGCGCTTACCTTTGGTGCGATCCCGCGCGCGTGGGCGCAAGCCCCATCGTCGGCGTCAACGCCCAGTCGGGCCGGGCCAACATCATGCTGCTTGCCGAGTCGTTGGGCGTGCCGCTCAGCTCCCCGCAGGCTCAGGCGCTGATGGAAGCCAATGCCGCCATGATTGAGGGCGGCGGATTCACGGCCAGCGAAGTTTCCTTCCGCCTGGCCTGCATGAGAATCGTTGGAACCCTGCGCAACTGGTTCGCCGTCAGAAGCTGGCGCGTCTTCGACGAGTCGGACGAGATCGGCGGCCGCTTTGTGCAGGCCTTTATGTCGCTGACCGTGGGCGACGACGCCACGGTCGCCACTACGCGTGCGGAAGGCGCCGGTCCGGTGGACGCGCTCACCAAGGCCATGCGCTATGAGCTCGACAAGTGGTATCCCGCGCTCAAGCACATCCGCCTGGGCACATTCACGGTGGCGGCGCTGGACGTTTCCGCGCACGATTCTGCCGCGCATGTGCGTGTGACGCTGAGCTTTAACGCCGACGGCCACGAGTCGTGGATCACCGCCGGCGTGAGCAGCGATCTGAACCAGGCCGCGTTGATGGCCATCGTCAACGGCTTCCACTACTGGCTCCTCAAGCAGCCATCCGAGGCTGGCCAGGCACCTGGCGCGGCAGCCGCCTCCATTTCCGCAACAGTGGCTTGAGCCCCATTCCCGAAAAACTCCTGCGCCATTTCCAATTCCGGAAGGGTTAATTTTGGATGAATTGGAGTGACACGGCTCACAGCACAACCCTGTCTTGACCTCCACACTAAGGCCCATCCAGCCGAAGAACGGGGCAATGGGCCGGTGCTCTCGAGGCTGAAGCTTTCCGGCAACGGCGTTTTCGATTCTGCACTGAACTGAATTCGTGATGCTGAGTGGTTTTTTCATCGAGAAACAGCCACCTCGCACGATGTCGGCGATGGCAGGAAGTGAATCGAAAATGCTCCGATCGAGCCCGCGGGGTTCCGCGGAGGGAGGACTGCCGTGAGTACCGAATTGCTTCATGCGCCGCTCGACGAATCGCTGTTGGGCCCTGCTTCACGCTACATTCGCGAAACCCGCGAGGCGATGCTGGTCTAC
>CAVXOO010000413.1:0-10534 GCA_963762945.1 uncultured Acidobacteriaceae bacterium
GTCGCGGCCTGTCATCGTCAGGTCGTCAAAAGCCGCGGCGGCCTCGGCTGTGAGCAGCGGAACCATCGCGTCCCATGGCAGCTTGGGCAGCTCGACAGAAATCAGATTCACTCCCATCGCGCGTAGCTTGTCGAGGGCGGCTAGTTCGTAGCGGCGGTCGTATTCGCGCCGCGCCCGTCCGGCCACCATCTCGGCATTCGCGTCTTCGCGCTTCTTTTTGTCTTCGGCGGATTCGCCCGCCGCGGCTTCTTTGAGCTTCAACGGCGGCTGCGGGTCGAATTCGCTCTTGAGATACCCGATCCGCAACCCGTGCCAATTGAAATCCAGATTCCAGTCGAAGCTCGCCGTCGCCGCCGAGAGATCTTTCCCGTCGGGTCCGTGAATCGCGTTGAGCACCAGCGCGCAATCGTCAACCGACCGGCAGATGGGGCCGAGCTTATCCATCGTCCAGCAGAGCGCCATGGCTCCGGTGCGCGGAACCAAACCAAAGCTCGGCCGCAGGCCGGAGCAGCCGCACCGCGTCGAAGGTGACGAGATCGATCCCAGCGTTTCGGAACCTATTGCGAAGCCCACGCAACCGGCGGCCACCGCGCTTGCCGACCCGGCAGATGAACCGCTCGATCCCTGCGCCGGATTCCACGGGTTGCGCGTCCGCCCGCCGAACCATTTGTCGCCCATGGCCAGCGCGCCCAGCGAGAACTTCGCGATCAGGACGGCTCCGGCGGCGTCGAGCCGCTGGACCACCGTCGCGTCTTCATCGAACGACTGGTGCTCGAAGCCTCCCGCGCCCCAGGTCGTCGGGTAGCCCTTCACCGCCAGCAGATCCTTCGCGCCCCAGGGAATCCCGTGCAGCGGCCCGCGATAATGCCCCGCGGCGATCTCTTCATCGGCTTTCTTCGCCTGTGCCAGCGCACGTTCTTCGGTGAGCGTGATGACGAAATGGAGTTTTGCGTCGTAGCGTTTGAGGCGGTCGAGGTACATTCCAGTCAATGCGAGCGAAGTGATTTTGCGGGCCTGAAACAATTTGGCGAGATCGTTGACGGTCGCAAACGCCAGGTTCCCGATTTGCGCCGGTGTCTGCGGCTCTGAGTAAAAATACATGCGCCCCTGGCCCCCTGGAGCCATTGGTCGGCAGTACTCAGCGCATTCGCGAGGGGGCTGTTTTTTGGACGAGGGGTGCGACGCCGCCGGCCCCGGATGAAACACATACGCCGGCGGCACATTATTCGCGATCTTCAAGGCGCGAATCTGCGCATAGGCGTCGCGCTGGTCGTTCAGCCCGTCGAGCATCATCTTCTTTTGCTCGGACGTGAACGGCCCCACGCCCGCCAGTTCCGCGGCCCGGTCCAGCATTTCGTCGGTGATTTTTGCGAGCGCCGGCGGCTTGGCCTCGGCGCTCGCGCTCGAATTCGTCGCGGGGCCCGTGTCAGAACCGGTCTCCTGCGCCTGCGCGGCCAGCGTATACAAAATCCCCGGCAGCAGCGGCGAAGCAATGCCCGCACGCGTGCAGGCGGTTAAAAACACTCGTCGGTCGAAGCTCATGGCCAAAAATCCTTTCCCGAGCAGAGGAAACCCTTGCGGAAAACTATAGCGGATTGCGCCCCACGCGAGAGCCCGTCAGGAGGCAGCGGGGAAGAATTCGTGCGGCCCTACGGGACGCGATCGCACGCTCGCTGCTTTCCCAGGACAGCGCCCATCCGCAATGGCGGATGGGCTCGTCCTGGGCTATTTTCGTCCGCCCCTCCGGGGCGAAGACGGCATTCGCATTTCCGGATGGGCTTGTTTGGGCTATCTTCGTCCGTTCCTGCCGGGGCGAAAGAGGCTGCGAAAAAAGGGAGAACCAAACGCAAATCCCAGAGAAAAGCACCTCGGGGGCTAAACAGGCTGCGGAGAAAGGCTGAAGTTGCGGAATATTTTGAGAGAACATCCCGCAGGGGCTGAAGCCCCACGCACAATTTGCGGCACTTACGGCACGACTGAAGTCGTGCCCTGACACTTCGTGCTCCTCTTGAAGCCTTTTTCCGCAGCCTGTAAAGCCCGGCGTTCATTTTGCAGCAATTGCGGCACGCGACCCACGCACTGTGTGGGTGGCCCGGTCGTGCCCTTTCACGTTCAGGCGCGCGGCTGGAGTTTTTCCGCAGCTTGGAAAGCCAGGCATGCATTTTCTACTTGACATATTCCCATATAGGAATGCATTATTCAGATCATGGCACGGGCCGCAACCACCTCCGATCCCTTCAACGCCGTGGCCGAGCCTCGTCGCCGCCAGATTTTGACGTTCCTGGCTGCGGACGAGCGCGAGGTGGGAGAAATCGTGGTGGCTGTGGGCCTCGATCAGCCCTCGGTTTCGAAGCATCTCGGCGTTCTGCGCCGGGTGGGGCTGGTTCGCGTGCGCCGCAACGGCCGCCATCAGCTCTACCGCACCAACGCCGAGGCGCTCAAGCCTATGCACGAGTGGACCAAGACCTTCGAGCGCTTCTGGAAGCACCAGTTGGACCGCGTCAAGGAACGCGCCGAGCACGCCCAGGCCGCAATTGATCGGAGCAACCCACCGGACCCGACAAACTCGCAATCTTAGGCACGTAGTTCCAACCGCAAATTCACAAATTCCCCAAGGAGGATGTAATGACAACCATGACCCTACCCGAAGTCGAATCCCTTACCTTCAAAATCGAGCAGGAGATTCGCGTCCGCGCCTCGCTCGAAGTCACCTTTAACGCGCTGCTCGAACAACTCTCGACGGGCTTCGAAAAAGACGACGGCACCGCCATGCCCTTCAAGCTGGAAGCCTGGCCGGGTGGACGCTGGTTCCGCGACCTTGGCGACAACAACGGCCATTGCTGGGCCACTGTGCAAGCCATCAAGCGGCCGACTCTGCTTGAGTTCTCGGGGCCGCTCATGATGTCTTACCCCGTCGCCAACAACGTGCAATACCGGCTCACGGAGCAGGACGGCGAAACCCTCATCAAGTTCCACCACACCGGCTTTGGAAACATTCCCGAAGATTACAAGACGGGCATGAGAGGCGGCTGGGCGATGATCAACGACGCGGCTCGTCAGCGCGCCGAGCAGAAGTAACGCATTGGCCGCGGCAGAGGCGCAAAACTCTGAACCCGCTCTTCACCATAGTCCCCGGCAAGCGGTTGTGGTTTGCCGGGGTGGAAGAGCGGGAGTCGGCCGCTTTTAATCGGAAAACAAGAGTCCCGGTCGAACTCCGCCGCATCGACCTTGTGTGCAGAATTCTCGCTCGGCTGCACCAGCCCACCCAATTCCCCAAGGAGAAAACTTCATGCCCGTCGCAGAACCGGTTGTCACCGATTCCATCGCGCAATCGAGCAACTCCGTTGCACAAGCGCTTCTGGCCGAATTTGAAAGACAGGCCCCTGTCACGCGGAAGTTTCTCGAGCGCCTACCCGAAGAGAAGCTCACCTGGAAGCCGCACGAAAAATCCATGACCGCCGGGCAATTGGCCTTGCATATCGCTGCGGTGCCCGCAAGCGTCGTCCGCCTGGTCGCGGAAAATCCCAAGCAAGCGCGGGAGAAGTTCGAGTTTGCCCAACCCGCGAGCCGCGAGGAGATCTTGAAGGCGCACGATGAGGGGGTGGCGGCGGTGCGCGAGCTGCTGCCCAAATTTGATGACGCCGCCATGAACGAATCCTGGCAGCTGATGAAGGGCGACAAGGAAGTGTTCTCGACTCCGCGCGGCCTGATCCTGCACGACCTGATGCTGAGCCACTGGTACCAGCACCGCGGCCAGTTCAGCGTCTATCTGCGCCTGCTCGACATTCCTGTTCCCGCGAGCTGGGGTCCCAGCGCCGACGAGCCACCGCCGTTCCCGCAGAAAGACAGGGAATAGGGAGTAAGGGATAGGTTCCGGCGCCGCGTGTTCGCTGAATGCGCGGAGCGGGAATCATTTCCCCGCCTCGATGAGCAGCGCCTCGGCGCGGTGGAGGGCATCGCGGCGTTTCTGCTTCTCGCTTTCGATGTCGGCGGGGGCCGTGGCCGATCCGCCGATGCGCCGCGAGGGATCGCTCAGCCACTTCTCGAAGACCTTGTCGAGCGCGATCAGGTCCGTCTGCGACTGCGCGAGTTGCTGATCGAAGAGCGCCAGCTCGTAATCGATTCGTCCGGGAAAGTAGCTGAGCCGGTCGCCGCACTGCATGGCATCGATTAGTGCTAGAGACGGACCTGCCACCGGCCCGGTCTGCTGCATGGCGTCGTAAGCGCCGCGGACCAGCGTCATCTTGCCGGCAAAGCCGTTAATCTTCTCGCGGTGCGCGGCTAGTCCCGGCGCGCGACGGACCTCGATGACAATTTTTGCGGCGGTGCTCTCGGATGGCACGGGAACGATCGTCGTCAGGGTGTTGCCTTCGAATCGCCAGCCGCCTGTCTCGCCGGGTTTGGCGAACGCGAGTGGCTTGCCGTTTACCGCGACAGAAACCGGCGGCCAATCGGCGGGCAGGCGCAGTTCGTAGGCGCGCGTTTTCTGGATTCCCGGATGGCTGCCGCCAGGGCCTGATTCGAGCGGCCCGATCTCGACGCGAAGTGTGTCGGCTGTCTCTGTCGCCTTGATGGGCGTGCGCGCGAAGACGCCGCGCTGATAGTCAACCGAGGCGCCGGAATCCTCATAGAGCGAATAGCTCGAAGTTGAACCCGGCGCAAGCGGCCACACATTTACGATCAGCGGGTCAACTGATTTCTCGCCGGTGTGCAGCATTGGCGGCTGCATGGGGATGATGGCTCCGGGCCTCACATACACCGGAATCTGGTTGATGGTGAAGCTGCGATTGAGGGTCGTGGGTCCATAGAAATGCTTGCCCGTCGGCCACTCGATCCACTCGCCGTTGGGCAGGTAGACCTGCTCGGTCGCGAGGCCCGTGATTTTGTCCGCGGGCGCGGTCACGGGGCTGACGATCATCTGATCGCCGAAGAGGTATTCGTTTTTGCTCGAGTAGGCGGCGGCGTCCTCCGGCCAGTCGTAGTAGAGCGGACGCAGAAAGGCCACGCCCGTGTCGTAGGTGCGGCGCGCTTCGGTGTAGAGATACGGCTCGATGGCTTCGCGTAACTGGAATGCCGAGCGCATGACGGACGAATATGGCTCGGGATAGGCCCAGATGCGCCGCTCCGCATCGGGATTTTTGGTGGTGTGCGTGCGCAATATTGGTGAGAATGCGCCAAACTGCACCCAGCGCGTGTAGAGTTCGGGATCGACCGCGCCCGGCATGTGTCCGCCGATGTCGTGACTCCAGTAGGCGTAGCCGACGTTCGCCGCCGTGGCCGTGAACCAGGGCTGGAAGGCGAGCGAATCCCAGACTGAAACCGTGTCACCGGAAAATCCGATCTGGTAGCGATGGTTGCCGAGACCGCCCCAGCGATGGAATAGGAGCGGCCGCTTGCCTTCGCGCTGCTGATCGGTGAAGTGCAGATAGTTGAGCCACCAGGTATTGGTTACGCCGGGAACTTTGCTCATCAGAGGATACTGTTGCCAGTCGAGCCACCAGAAGTCCACGCCCTGTTTTTCCATGGGGTGCAGGACCAGGTCGAGATAGTTCGTGGCCCATTTCTTGTCGGTGGGATCGAAGGGAATGTATTTTTTGGTCGCGGGATCGATGCCCATGGCGCGCGCCATCGCCGGATACGCCTCTTCCCACGGCTGAATGCCCGAGGCGGGATGCAGATTCATTGTGGTTTTCAGGCCCTCCTCGTGCAGGCGCTTCAGAAAGGCATCGGGATCGGGAAAGAGTACCTTGTTCCAGGTGTAGCCGGTCCAGCCGAGCATCTGGCCCGATTGATCCTTCTCGCCCATGGCCTTCAACTGCTGGTCGCTCAGGTGCCAGTCCATGTCGATCACGAAGACGTCGAGCGGAGTGTCGTTTTCGCGGAATCCGCGCACCAGTTCGTTCATCTCCTGGTCGCTGTAGGCCCAGTAGCGCGACCACCAGACGCCGAAGGCAAAACGCGGCGGCAGCGGGATGCGGCCGGCGACTTTGACGAAGTCGCCGAGGGCGTTTTTGTAGTCGTGGCCGTAGCCGAAGAAGTACCAATCGGTGTACTTGCCGGGCGCTTCATTGGCCGGCCGCGCCATTACCCACGGCCAGGGGCTTTTTTCGCCCGAGAGAAAGCGGAAATCGGTGGAGTCGAAGAGCGGGCGCATGGAATCGTCCACCAGCGACCAGCCTGAACGCGAGATCAGGCCTGGCTCGATGGGCTGTTGGGTTTTCGAGCCGCGCGCCTGGTCTAAGGTGCGGGTGGTGCCCATCAGGTTTTCGGGGTCGGCAAGGCCGGGATGCCAGACGATTTGCTTGCCGTTGACGGTGAGCGTGATCGAAAGATTGCCGGCGGTGAAATGGCCGTCGTCCCCTGTGGCGTAGGTCAGCGTGAGCGCATCCGTGGTTAAGGTAAGCCCCGAGCGGCCGCCCATGCCGTGCTCGACCATCTGATGAAACCTGGGCACTGGCAGCTTGCGGTTGATGAAGACCATCGTCGCGTGGTCTTCGAAGTTGCCGTCGGCGGACCACTCCATGCGGATCAACTGCGGGGTGAGGATCGTGAAGCGCGCTTTGCCGATGGTTACTACGGCCTTGGGATCGGCGACGGGATTGTCGGGCAGGGCAGGCGATTTCTTTGAAGGCTGCGAGGCTTTTTGCTCGACCGGCTTCTGCGTCGTCTGCGCCATCGATCCTGCTGTCATCAGCACGCCCATCATCCAAAACCAGGAAAGAATCCGCACGGCTTCCTCCTCGCTCGAATTCCAAACGCAAGGCTACCACCAGGAGGCTGAGAGCGGTTTGGGGTGCGAAGGGAGGTTGGCTTCCTGGCGGGTTGGCGTCGCTTGAGGCGACGTGGCGAGTTGGCGGGTTGGCGCGCAGGTTAGGCTTCGGGGCGGGGCTAAGGGTGAAAATGCACCTTATTTTGTGCATTTCAAGCCGAGGGCGTCACCAAAATGTACGAAATTGTGCGACGATTTACCAATTTTTCGAGGATGATTTGTTGAAAACAAGTGAGTTAGTAGCGATTTCTATACCCCCCGGGGGTATAGAAAAGAAATTCTTTAATTAATTTCGGCTGTCAGCGCTTTCAGAGCAGGCTTGCGCAGGGTTTCTCCATAGAACAATTGTGCGGCAAAGCGGGGAAATTATCGGCAAAGGCGCGATGCGATTTCTTGCGGACCGGGCTTTCGCACGGCTTGGCCAGGTTCGATTGCAGGGCAATGGGATTGGCGGCGCTGATTGAATTTTTTTTGCGCCACGCCTGCGGGGCTTCCGGTTTGCACGTGGCGGCAGAGAAAAAGCAACCGCAGATCCTTCGGCTGCGCCTCAGGATGACAGCCGTGGTGACGTGAGGCAGCCAAGATGACGTGGGACGGCCGTGGTGAGGTTGGGAGCGAATCGGCGCTCGCAAGCCGCTATGATGAGGACCAGATGCAATGGGTCGCTCTACATCCATGACGGCTTCGATTTTTATCTCGGCGGGCGAGGCCAGCGGCGAGTTTTATGGGGCTGAGCTGGCTTCTGCGCTCCGCCGCAAATTCACTCCAGAAAGTAAAACAGCGGAACCGCTCCCGCAACACCCTCGTCCAGAGGGTGAAAGAGCGGAGTTGATCCAGCAACACTCTCGTCCAAAGGGTGAAAGAGCGGAGCTCTGGGGGATGGGTGGGGGGCGGATGGCGGCTGCCGGCGTTGAGTGCATTGTGCGCGCGGAAGACGTGGCGGTGATGGGATTCACGGAGGTGGTGCTGCACCTGCCGCGCATCTATCGCGAGTTCCGGAAGCTGAAGCGGGCGATTCGCGCGCGGCGGCCTGCGGTGGCGGTGCTGATCGATTTCCCGGAGATACATTTCCGGCTGGCGCGGGAGTTTCATCGGCTGGGCATTCCTGTGATTTACTTCGTCAGCCCGCAGTTGTGGGCGTGGAAGCAGCATCGTATCCGGCTGGTGGAGCGGTATGTGAAGCGGATGCTGGTGATTTTTCCGTTTGAGGAGAGGTTCTATCGGGAACGGGGGGTGGATGCGGAGTTTGTGGGGCATCCGCTGGCCGATTTGGCGCGGCCGGCTGTGAGCCGCGAGGATTTTGCGGTTGAACACGGGCTGGACGCGGGGAAAAATTGGATTGGCATCCTGCCGGGGAGCCGGATGAAGGAGATTGAGGCGAATTTGCCGGAGATGCTGGAGGCGGCGCGGGGGCTGTCAGCGCCCCGAACCGCAGGTCCTTCGACTCCGTCCGCCGCGGCGGACTCCGCTCAGGATGACAGGATCGTTGGCAGGGCCGATTCCGAGGGGCGAGGCTTTGAGTTTGTGATTCCCCTGGCGCCTACACTCGACGCTGCGCAGCGCAAGGTTGTGGCGCAAATGGCAGAGAGGCACGGCGGTGGGCTCAGCATTCGTCTGGTCGACGACGCGCGGGCGGCGCTTTTCCATGCTCGCGGCTCGGTGGTGGCCAGCGGAACGGCGACGGTTGAAGCGGCTCTGATCGGTAACCCTTTTGTGGTGGTCTATCGCGTCTCGCCGTTGACGTATGCTATCGCCAGGCGTTTGGTGAAGGTGCCGCACGTGGCCATGGCCAACCTGATCGCGGGCAAGCGCGTGGTTCCCGAACTCATCCAGGATGACTTTACGGCGGCAAATATCGTCAAAGATCTCAGGCAGTTGCTACCCGACGGCCCGGTTCGCGAGTCCATGATGAAGGAGCTGGGGGCGATTCGGGAAGCACTGCAAGTCGATGCGGCCGGCGGCGAGGCGAAAGATTTGAGCGCCATTGAAACTGTGGCGGATACTGTTTTGAGAGAATTGGAAGCGGCTCGGCCTGCGGCTATTGATTGATCCGGTCCTATTGGGTAAGACTGTGCTTTCCCACCCATTCCGCAAGAGAGCGCGGAATGGATGGGGCACCCAGGTGGTACCTTACTGGCCGAATCAAAGAGCCGCGCAACCTTGAACGAAGCCGGGATTTCCCCAAGAAGTTGTTCCCGGCCAGGAAAAACGGCAAGGCGATGATCACTCCTATGGATCGACACTCGGAAGGCACTCGCTGCTTGAAGATGCGGATTTTCGACTTATCGAAACGCGTCCTGCTGGCGCTGGCGTGCGCAACGCTGGCAATCGTTCCAGCGGGCGCGCAACGGGAGCGGCCCGCGCTCAACATTACCGGCTATGCGATTGATGCCGAGCTCGATACCTCGACTCACCACCTGGCGGCTACGGTTGCGGTCAGCTTTACCGCGCCGGCCAATCTCGACGTGGTGAACTTCGGCTTTCACCCGGCGCTCAAGATCACCAAGATTACCGGCGACGACGGCAAGCTGCTTGAAGCCGAGCGCACCGCCGATGGCTCGATCCGCGTTACCCCCGCTGCCCCCTTCGTCGAAGGCCAGACCTATCGTTGGACTTTCGTTTACGACGGCACCATCACCGGAAACGAAGACGGTCCCGTGGAGGGACTGAAGCTGGCGGCCATAGAGGAGCCGATCAGTTATTTGCTTTACTCTGCCCGCTGGTTCCCGATGACCGGCTACTTGACCGACCGGTTCACGGCCGAGATGCACATCCGCGTGCCCCAGGGCATGAGGGTGTTTGCGAGCGGCGCCACGGGAACGCCCAAGCCCGTCGCGCTTGCGAGCGGCAAACCTGGCAGCGAGTTCGACTTTAACTGGACCAAGCCCGGTTTTCCGGGCACGGTGATCGTCGGCCGTTATGCCGATGCGTCCGTCGCCGGCGCGGGCAACGTGAAGGTCTACCTGACCATCACCCATCAGGCTTCGGGCAGCCAGTTGGCACAAACCGCGACCAAAGAGTTCGAGTTCTTTACCGACAGCTTTGGCCAGCCCGAGACCACCCGTCTGAACGTCGTGGAGCTTCCCGACGATGTGATTGTTGCCGCGTGGGCGCCGGAGCTTGCCAGCATTCCGGGCAATCGCGTGGGCGATAAAACCGCGGTTCGGTGGCTGGCCAACAGCATTGCCCACCAGTGGTGGGGCTCGGAGATCAGCCCGCACTCGCTGAGCGACGCCTGGATTACGAATGGCATGTCGCGCTACGGCGAGTTGATGTTCCTGGAGGACGAGAGCGGGAAAAGCGCGCTGCGCGCCGCGCTCGAAGACGTCGCGGCCGGCGCGCTGGCCTACGACACCATCCCGCTTTCGGGCGACAACCGGCTCGATCCGTTTTCGCCGCAGTTCCAGTCGATGACACTCGAGAAGGGCGCGATGATCTTCCACATGCTGCGCGGCGAGGTGGGCGACAAGGTCTTTTTGAATATCCTGAAGGGCGCGCTGAGCCAGTTTACCGACAGTTCCATTCGCACCGAGGACTTTGAAAAGATTGCCGAGGAGACCAGCCAGCAGCAGTTGCTGCCGTTCTTCTCGCAGTGGGTGGACGGCACGGGCGCGCCGGTCTTCACCGATAAGTATGCCGTTTACCGGCTCGGCAACAACAAGGGCTTTCGCACTATCGGCGAGATCAATCAGGATCTCGATCTTTTCCGTATGCCGGTTGAGCTGCGGATTGAAACCGAGGGCAAAACCGAGAGCCAGAAGATCG
>CAVXOO010000414.1:0-5430 GCA_963762945.1 uncultured Acidobacteriaceae bacterium
GATGTATTGCTCACGCTCTCCCAGAGCCCCGCCCAGACGGGCCTCTCGTCGAAGGCCTTGCCCAAAAAGGCATCCAGCTCGTGGCCGGATGTTGGCATTGCGCCGCCCTGGTCGTTCTGTTCTTCCGGTGTCATTTTGCCTGGTTCGTGCCCTTATAGCCGCCAGTGGGGGGCTGCCGTTGTCTGTCCGGGAACCAACCCGGAACAGCGCCATTGATCCATTATGCTTGACCGCGCCCTTCCTTGTCTTGGGCGGGCTAAGCAACGACACGACTAGCCACAGCCTCCAAAATCCCGCATTCGGCCCTTCCACGCTTCCACAATCAATAGACGCTCCAGCCGCCCGGTTTGTTACCTGGGAAATCTTTCTCTCTGCCATTTACACTAGAGATTGAACAAACTCGCAAGCGAGGACCACACTGCATGATCTCGTAACCGCCAAAATGTAGCGCCGGTCTCCAGACCGGCTGTCGTGTGGGCGTCCACGCCCGCACAGGTCGTTAGGTGGCTGCGAATTCATGAAAACAGAGCACGAGAACGGAGTTACGATGTCCAGTGCCCCGGAGCTGAAGGCGACGCTCACCCTGCCCCAGACCGCCTTCCCGATGAAAGCCAATCTGCCCCAGAATGAGCCCCTTCGGCTCAAGCACTGGGCCTCGCTCCGCCTCTACGAGGAGTTGCGCAAAGCCGGGGCAGGCCGCCCCGTTTACCTGCTCCACGACGGCCCTCCCTACGCCAACGGACCCATTCACCTCGGACACGCCCTCAACAAAGGCCTCAAGGACTTCGTCGTCAAATCCAAAACCATGGCCGGCTACGGCGCACCCTTCGTCCCCGGTTACGACTGCCACGGCCTGCCCATCGAGATCAAAGTCGACGAAAAACTCGGCCACAAAAAGCTCGAGATGCCGGTTCCCGCGGTCCTCGAAGCCTGCCGCGCCTACGCGCAAAAATACGTCAACCTGCAAACCGAGCAATTCGAGCGCATCGGCATCTTCGGCCGCTGGAACCAGCCGTACCGCACCATGTCACGCCCCTATGAGGCGCGCACGCTCGAAGCCTTTTACGGATTTCTTGAGAAAGGCTTCGTCTACCGCGGCCTCAAGCCCGTTTACTGGTGCATTCACGACCGCACCGCCCTGGCCGAAGCCGAAGTCGAGTACGAAAACCACACCAGCCCCTCCATCTACGTCCGCTACAAGCTCACCAGCGACCCGGCAGCCATCGCACCCGCGCTCGCCGGCCGCGAAGTCAACGCCATCATCTGGACCACCACTCCCTGGACGCTGCCCGCGTCGATGGCCGTAGCCTTCCATCCCGATTTCGAGTACGTGGCTCTCAAACTCGGCGAAGATGTGTACATCGTCGCTGCGGAACTGGCTGAGAGCGTGAAGGCCGCGTGCCACCTCGAAGATGCGGTCGAACTCGCCCGCTTCAAAGGCGCAGCCCTCGATCGCGTCACCTTCCAGCATCCTTTCCTCGAGCGCTCCATCCTCGGCGTCCTCGCCACCTACGTCACCGCCGACCAAGGCACCGGCGCAGTCCACACCGCGCCCTCGCACGGCATGGACGATTTCTCGACCGGCCAGAAGTACGGCATCGACCCCACCAGCCGCGTCGATGCCGGCGGTCACATCCACGTCGATCCCGAGGCCTGGCCGCAGGCCACCCCTCCCGCCTTCGACGGCCTCACTGTCTGGAAGGCCAATCCCGTCATCGTGGCCCTGCTTGAAGAGCGACGCGCCTTGATGGCCTCCTCCGATCTCGATCACTCCTATCCACATTGCTGGCGCTGCCATCATCCCGTCATCTACCGCGCCACCGAACAGTGGTTCATCTCCCTCGATACTTTTATCCAGGACCAGAAAAAAACATTTCGTCAGGTCGCGATTGAAGAAATCGACAAAGTAATCTGGGATCCGGCCTGGGGCAAGGAGCGCATCACCAACATGATCGCCACCCGCCCCGACTGGTGCATCAGCCGCCAGCGCATCTGGGGCGTGCCCATCGCGGTGTTTATGTGCGAAGGCTGCAATCAGCCCATCGTCGATGCCGAGCTGAACAAAAAAATCGTTGACCTCTTCGACCACGAAGGCGCCGAAACCTGGCACACCACTGGCATCGACAAGCTCTTGCCAGCAGATGCAAAATGCGCTCACTGCGGCGGCACGGCCTTCCGCAAAGAAACTGACATTCTCGACGTCTGGTTCGACTCCGGCGTCAGTTGGCTTGCCGTCTGCGAGTCCGATCCAGACTTGAGCGCCGCCTACAAGTCCTTCCAGAACGGCCACGGTCCCAAAAACGCTCTCGACGTCCTCTATCTCGAGGGCGGCGACCAGCACCGCGGCTGGTTCCACTCCTCGCTGCTCACCTCGGTCGCCTTGCGCGGACGCGCTCCCTATTCGCACGTGGCCACCGCCGGCTGGACCCTCGACGAGCAGGGCCGCGCCATGTCCAAATCCCTCGGCAACGGCGTCGATCCCGTCGACATCGCCAACAGAATGGGCGGCGAAATCGTCCGTCTCTGGGTTGCATCCGTCAACTTCCGCGAAGAACATGGCGGCCAGCGAAAACCTGATGCAGCGCTGCGCCGAGCTTTACAAAAAACTGCGCAACACCTTCCGTTTCCTGCTCGGAAATCTTGCCGGTTTTACCCCGGAAACCGACCAAATCAAGGACCCAGCGAAGCTGTTGCCACTCGATCGCTACATGCTCGCCCGCACTCGCGACCTCACCGAAAAAATTCTCGGCTGGTACGAAGCCTTCGAATTTCACCGCGTCTACCAGGCCGTCAACGAATTCGCCATCGTCGATCTAAGCGCCTTTTATCTCGACGTGATCAAAGACCGCATGTACACCTTCGCACCCACCAGCCACGCCCGCCGCTCGGCGCAGACCGTGCTCTGGCAAATCACCGAAACCCTGGTGCGCCTCGTCGCGCCCATCCTCACCTTCACCGCTGACGAGGTCTGGGAATACCTGCCCAAAGTCGCCGGCCGCCCGGCGTCCGTTCATCTCGCGCTCTTCCCCAAGCCGGACGAGATCTTCTCCGAGAACCCGGCTGCTCTCATCGAGGAATGGAAGATACTGTTGCAGATTCGCGATCTGGTTCTTCTCGATCTTGAGGGAGAGCGTCAGGCCAAACGCATTGGAAAGAGTCTCGAATCCGATCTGGAAATCTCCGCCCCCGGCGATTTGTTTGACCTTCTCCAACGCCACGCTGGCGGACTCAAGGAACTTTTCAATGTCTCCTCAGTCGCAGTCGTCAGGGCAGAGCCTAAACTCGTTGTCCAGGGAAAAGCAGTTGCGTTTAAGCATTCGCTACTCTCTGCCTACATAGAAATTCGCCTCTCGCCTGCCCAGGGATCGAAATGCGCCCGCTGCTGGAACTTCATGCCCGACACCGCCGACTACGGCATCTGGCAAAACGTCTGTGGCCGCTGCCGTTCCGCGCTTAAGGAGATGGGCATCGCCCCGCCCGCGCCCGAGGCCGCCGAATGAGCTGGCCCAAACCCAAGCGCCTTCCCTGGCTGATACTGATCTCCGCCGCCGTCGTTCTCGCCGACCGCCTCTCGAAGACCTGGGTGGTGCGCCACATTCCCTTCCGCGGCTCCATCCCCGTCATCGGCCGCGTCCTGCGCATCTCGCACTGGACCAACGATGGCGCGGCCTTCTCCATCTTCGCCGCTTCCGCCTCGCCACAAGCCGTGCGCTGGGGCTTGGTTGCCTTCACCCTCCTTGTCGCCACCGGCGTTTTCATCGTCCTGGTGCGGCTGGGCGATCGCATCTCGCTCGTCACCGTCGCCCTCGCCCTCATTCTGGGCGGCGCGCTCGGCAATGTACACGACCGCATCGCCTACGGCGCAGTCGTCAACTTCATCGAGGTGCACATCTTCACCTACCAGTACCCCGACTTCAACCTCGCCGACTCCTCCATCGTCACCGGCGCATGTCTGCTCCTCCTCGATTCCCTGCGCCCGCGCACAAGATCCCTTTCCTGACCGCGCCGATTCCCCGGTTATAATGACTCGTCCCTTTAGCTGCGGAATCGGGCAGCCCTCGCCGCCGCCGCATCGGCCTATTCAAATCGCTCCAAGAGGAAATCATGAAAAAATCCCTTCCCGTCGCGCTCGTCTTCGCCATCGTCCTCTCAGCGCCGTTCATCCGCGCGCAAGCAACCCCGCCCGCTCCCCCGGCGCCCGATGCCTCCGCGCCCGCCGTCGTCCCGACCGATCAGCAGCCGACAAAAGAACAGTTGGCAAAGCTCTTCGAGGTAATGCGCATCCGCCAACAAACCGAGTCGATGATGAAGATGTTTCCCGCCATGATCCAGCAGCAGATCAAACAACAGGAAGAGGAGAGTACTGCGAACCTGCCGGCCGGCGCGCAGCTCACTCCGGAAAAGCAGGCGGCTCTCGACAAACTCGAAAGCCGTTACTTCGAGAAGGCGATGAACCTCTACACCGTCGACGAAATGCTCGACGACATGACGGGAATCTATCAGCGCCATTTCACGCGTGAAGATGTAGACGCCTACATCGTGTTCTATTCCTCGCAGCCAGGGCAGCACTTTTTGCAAATGACTCCCATCATCATGCAGGAATACATGCCGCTCGTGATGCAGCGCGTCCAGGACCGAAGCAAGGATCTGACCGCGAATTTCTCCAAGGAACTTTCCGATCTGCTCAAATCAAGCGCGCCCGCCGCAACCACCCCACCAACGCCCGCGCCGAAATAGCTCCCCGGTCTCAGGCAGCGCAGGTTGCCCCATCCTTTTCCGCGTTCTTTGCGGAAAGGATGGGATACCACAACTTTCAACCCACCTCCCTCAACTCAGCACGAACCGGCGTGCCCCATCCATTCCGCGTCTTATGCGGAATGGGTGGGACAGCACAAACCCCAACCCACCTCTTTCAATTCAGCACGCGGAATGGGTGCCCCACATCTCGACTCTGAGATGTGGGATCGCACAAACCCCAACCCTCCCCTCTCGACTCAGCACAAAAATCGGGTGCCCCATCCATTCCGCGTCTTATGCGGAATGGGTGGGATAGCACGAGCCTCAATTCACCTGGCTCGACCCAACACCAAAACCAGCGCCCCACAGCCCCCGTCCAATTCCCGCCGGTATAATTGGTCAGACCACTCTGCGATTCTCTGGAGACCGACCCAATGCCTAACTCCGGCGCACAATCCCGTAGCTTTTTTGGAACCTTTCGCTCCCCAAATCGCGTCTCCCATCAGCGCTGGGTCATCTGCTCATTCCTGTTCGTTGCCACCGTCATCGCCTACGTCGATCGCGGCGTCATCGCCTACCTCGAAAAATTTCTCGAGACCGTCATTCCCGGCCTCGACAGTATTAAATACGGCTACATTCTTGCCGCCTTTCAAGCAGCCTACGCCATCGGCATGGTGGTCGCCGGCGGCCTTA
>CAVXOO010000415.1:0-4498 GCA_963762945.1 uncultured Acidobacteriaceae bacterium
GCCGATCGCCCAGCCAACTGCCCCACGCCTCGACGCTGATTCCGTAAGCGCGCTCAAAATGATGCGCGAGCGCGTCGAGCGGCAGGCCAGCGAGCGTGGTGGCGAGGAAGAACGCGGCAAAAAATACCAGCCCTTGCACCCAGCGGCGGTGGGAGATGCGCTGTGTCCAGCGATCGATTGCGGCCCATGCACGGAGGGTGAGCAGCAGCCACAAAAAGACGAGGCCCCAGAGCGCTGCGGCAATGCCCAGAGTGATGCGAATGCGGCTCAGGGCGATCGCTTTGGCGAGTTTCTCCGGTGGCAATGTGTAGGCCTGCTGCGGAGCGGGCTGCGCGGGTGCGGCGGTCGCGGCTGTAGTGGGAGTCGCAGAAGGTGCGGCGGTTTGGGAATGCAAGGGAAGGGAAGCGAGGCTCGCAACCAGCGCCGCCAAGCAAATTGCAAGCAACCATCCGCGTCTAGCCTTCATTCGAGAATCTCCGAAACAGGGAATAGGGAGTAGGAGTCACCCCGCCGTTTGAAGGAGCTTGGCCGCACAAAAGCAGCTCGACGCCATGCACGCTGATTTCTGGTCTGGCGAATCTGAAGTTCGCTGAAAAGCAACCGCAGATCCTTCGACTGCGCGAGGCGCAAAGAACGCGCTCGCTCCGCTCAGGATGACAGCAGGAACCTACTTCGAACCTCCAACTCAGGACACTATTCCCTATTTAGAGTTCCCAACTCCTTGCTTTTTCCACGCCCCCACGATCGCTCCCATCACCAGCATGGCGAGAAGCCAGAAGCTGAGGTTGAGGACGAACACAGCGTAGCTGCGCACCTCGAATACGCTCTCGATGGCGCGGATGGGCAGCACGCAGCCCAGCCACAGGCCTGCCGCAACTTTCATGCCGCGCACCGCGGTCTGCGGTCCGGTGAGCTGCGTGAAACTGGAGACGCAGGTGGCGAGGAGCCCCGCTGCCAGCAAGGCCGTGGCGCATTGCAACAACTGACTGACGTTGGTGCTCGCCATCCAAACGCGGTCGTGCCCGATGCCCTTGAGCCAAACGTCGAGAAACAACGTGTACCAGAGTCCCAGAAGGAGAATACTTGCCATCGCGCCAACGGCGATGGCCAGATAGTTGTGCCGCACGCGCGGCGATACCATTGGCATTTTTCTTTCTACCGGTCCTTTCGCGCGCGGGCTGCGACTCACATCTTTGCCGAAGGATTGCCTCGCGCATGCAACCTGGCCCTTCACCATTTTCGCATTCTCGTCGTAGAGCGGGTATTCTTGAGCCAATCGCCATGAATGAAACCGCAGGCAACAACCCAACGGGCGGCACCGCACTTCAGCTTTGGTTCGCCTATCCCGGCGACGTTGCCGAGCCGGAAGTTAAAGAGACGTGCATGGCGATTCTCGATGTGGCCGAGCGTGCCCGCGCAGGCCGCCTGGAATCGGAGCCGCGGCGGCGAGAATTCCTGGCCATGCATGCCTTGACGCGCGTTGCGCTCTCGCATGCCTACCCCTGGCCGCCGGAGTCCTGGAGATTTTCGCGCAATGAATTTGGCAAGCCGTCGGCCATTCCGGAGAACGGCCTGCGCTTCAACCAATCGAACAGTGTGGAGCTTGCGGCGTGCCTGATCGCGCTGCCTGACGCGATGGGCAGCGAGGCCGCCGGCGAGGTGGGCGTGGACGTGGAATCGATTTCGCGTGGCGAGGAGATCGTTCCACTGGCGCCGCGCGTCTTTTCAGCAGCGGAGCGCGCGCAACTCGACGAGTTGCCCGCTGAGGAGCGCCCCGATCGCGCTTTGACGCTCTGGACCCTCAAGGAGGCCTACATCAAGGCGCGCGGCATGGGCCCTTCGCTTCCTTTGCAAGGCATTTCGTTTCTCTTTGAGGGGCCGCGGAAGATCTATTTTGAAGTCGATCCGAGCGTCAACAACGATCCTGCTCGCTGGCGGTTTTGCCGGCTCAACCATGCCGGGCATCGCATTGCACTGGCCGTCGAAGGAGCTTCCGCCTGCGATCCTGAGGTATTCGAGGCCAGTCCGCCTCTCGATCCTCCGGCGCGCCTGGGGTTGCGTTCGGCGAACTGAGATGGAATTTACCCTTTCCACCTTCTAGGCCACGCCGCTTGACAGCCTAATCGTCTCAATCTGTGAATCTTCTGTGCACCCTCGCCGCCGGTTTCGGCATCCATCCTTATGAACAGAGATCTGACCCGGTACAATCCGAACGAAGGAGATTTTCCCCAATGGCATACGAACTACCGCCGCTTCCCTACGACTACAACGCGCTTGAGCCGAGCATCGACACCGAAACCATGCACCTGCATCACGACAAGCACCACCAGACCTACATCAACAATTTGAACGCCGCTCTGGCCAACCACCCGGCGCTGGCAGCCAAGTCCGTTGACAACCTGATCGCCGACCTCAACGCGGTTCCCGAGGAGATTCGCGGCGTGGTGCGCAACAACGGCGGAGGCCACTCCAACCACTCGATGTTCTGGAACATCATGGGTCCGGCCAACTCGCACGGCATCGGCGGCGCGCCCTCTGGCGAGATTGCCCAGCAAATCTCCGCCGACTTCGGCGACTTTGAGGCTTTCAAAAAAACTTTCAACGAAACCACGGCCAAGCAGTTTGGATCGGGATGGGGCTGGCTGGTTTTTACCGGCGGCAAGCTCAAGGTTCTGACCACGCCCAATCAGGATTCGCCGCTTTCGCAGGGTCTCTATCCGATTCTGGGCAACGACGTGTGGGAGCACGCTTATTACCTCAAGTACCAGAACCGCCGTCCCGATTACCTGGCTGCGTGGTGGAGCGTGGTCAACTGGGCCGAGGTCAACAAGCGCTTCGCCAAAGCGAAAGGCTAAGAGCCAGCTTCTAGCTTCTAGCCACTAGCTTCTAGCTGGTTTGCGGGAGGTTGAAGGCCCGTGCTCTCGCACGATGAGCTAGAGGCTAGAAGCTAGCAGCTAGAAGCTGATTTTCAGAGGTTTTTCTTATGGCTACCATGCAAATGAGCGTGCGCGCCGAGGATCTATCCGGGCTGCCGAAGGGCGGCGAGCGCATTCCCGACCCCGCAATCCTTGTCATCTTCGGCGCATCCGGCGACCTGACCAAGCGCAAGCTGCTTCCGGCGCTTTTTCATCTCTATCAGTCGAACCTGTTGCCGCAGAAGTTCGCCATCGTGGGCGTGGCGCGACGCCCGCTGGGCGACGAGTTCGCGGCCGATATGCGCTCGGGGCTGGTCGAGTTCGGCGAGGTCGACGCCTCCGATCCCAAGATCGACAGCTTCGTCGGCCATATCGGTTATTTCCCGCTTAACTTCGACGATCCCACGCACTACGCCAACCTGAAGACCGAACTCGACCGCATCGCGCAAGAGAAGGGAATCGGCCCCAACCGGCTCTTCTATCTCGCCACCGCGCCCGAGTTCTTTGCCGGCATTGTTGAAAATCTGGGCGCGCAGGGCATGGCGCATCCGGGGCCGGAGGGCGCTCCGGGCCGCGTTGCCGTGGTGATCGAGAAGCCCTTCGGCCACGATCTCAACTCCGCGCGCGAGCTCAACCATCAGGTGAACGCCGTCTTTGAGGAGAGCCAGGTCTTCCGCATCGACCACTACCTGGGCAAGGAGACGGTGCAGAATCTGCAGATCTTCCGCTTTGCCAACGGCATCTTCGAGCCCATCTGGAAACGCAACTACGTCGACCACGTGCAGATCACGGTGGCGGAAACGTTGGGCGTGGAGGGCCGCGGGCCGTTCTACGAGAAGGCCGGCGCGCTGCGCGACGTGGTGCAGAACCACATGATGGAGCTGCTGGCGCTGGTTGCGATGGAGCCGCCCTCGAATTTTGAAGCCGAGAGCGTGCGCCGCGAAAAGCTCAAAGTCTGGCAGGCAATTCCTTCCATTCCCATCACGAACACGGTGCGCGGGCAATACGGTCCGGGGATTGTGAACGGCGAACACGTCGTGGGCTATCGCGACGAGGAGCGCGTCAATCCCGAGTCGGGCACGGAGACCTTTGCGGCGCTACGGCTGACCGTCAACAACTGGCGCTGGGCGGGGGTTCCGTTTTATCTGCGTGCCGGCAAGCGCATGAAGAAGCGGGCTACGGAGATTTCGATTCAGTTCAAGCAGCCGCCGCTTTTGATCTTCAATCGCCTGGCTACTACGGGTCCGTGCAGCACCATCCAGCCGAATCTGCTCACCATTCGCATCCAGCCCGACGAGGGTATTGCTCTGCGCTTTGGCGCCAAGGTACCCACCAGCGCGGAGATGGCTGTCTGCCCCGTGAATATGGACTTCGACTACGAGGCGGCTTTCGGCAAGTCGAGCGCCAACGGCTACGAGCGCCTGCTGCTGGACGCCATGCTCGGCGACCAGACGCTCTTCGCGCATCGCGACGGCGTCGAAACCAACTGGGCTCTCTATACGCCGGTCCTCGAAGCATGGGCGGCGAAAAAGCCCGAAGTCTTCCCGAACTATTTTGCGGGCTCCTGGGGCCCGGAGTGTGCA
>CAVXOO010000416.1:0-3325 GCA_963762945.1 uncultured Acidobacteriaceae bacterium
TGCTCGATCTGGGACCGGGCGCAGGCGAGTTCGGCGGCAAGCTGCTGGCTGAAGGCGTGCTCGCGGAGATCGAGGCCAATCCAAATTCGCTCACGGGCCGTTATCTGAGCGGGAAGATCGCGATTCCCGTGCCCACGCGGCGTCGCGCGCCGGGCCGCGAAAAGCTGGTGCTGAAAGGAGCGCGGGCCAACAATCTGCAGGGGCTCGACGTAACAATTCCGTTGGGCATGCTGGTTGCGGTCACGGGAGTTTCAGGATCGGGCAAGTCCACATTAGTGCACCAGGTGTTGTACCGCGCAGTGGCGCGCGCATTGGGCCAGACCGATGGCGGCGACCCATCCGGTGTCTTCGCTTCGTTGACCGGGGCGGAGCGGCTGAACGACGTGGTGCTGGTTGACCAGACGCCGATCGGACGCACACCGCGATCGAATCCCATCACGTATATCAAGGGCTTCGACCTGGTGCGCGAATTGTTTGCCGCGCAGCCTGAGGCCAAGCGTCATTCGTTCACGCCGGGGCATTTTTCCTTCAACGTGCCCGGCGGGCGCTGCAATACTTGCGAGGGCGACGGCACGGTGACCGTGGAAATGCAATTCCTGGCTGACGTGGAACTGCCCTGCGACGATTGCAACGGCACGCGCTACCAGGCGAAAATTCTCGACGTGCAATACAAAGGCAAAAACATTCACGACGTGTTGCAGATGACGGTGAAGGAGGCACTGCGCTTTTTTGCCGGACAAACCAAGCTCGTCGAAAAGCTCGCGGTGCTCGATGAGATCGGGCTCGGCTATCTGCGGCTGGGGCAGTCCGCGACGACGCTTTCAGGCGGTGAGGCGCAACGCGTGAAATTGGCGGCGCATCTGGCGGCAGTGCGTCAGGTGAATGCGGCGGCCAAGCCGTCCCAGGCCAGCCGCGTGCTCTACATTCTCGACGAGCCAACCACGGGCCTACATTTCGACGATGTGTCGAAGCTTTTGACCGCATTTCGCAAGCTGATCGACGGCGGCGGTTCGCTGATCGTAATCGAGCACAACCTGGACGTGATCAAGAGCGCCGACTGGGTGATCGATCTCGGCCCGGAGGGCGGCGAAGGAGGCGGAAAAATAGTCGCCGAAGGTCCCCCGGAAGAAATTGCGAGCAATCTCCATTCGCATACCGGCAAGTGGTTGGCGCAAGTGCTGTGATCGGCGCCGAAGAACCGAGAATCCATTTAGTATAGATACGTTATTGCGAAACAGAAGATCATGAGCTCGAACGGCAACCAACAGAATGTTAGAAGCAAGCGGGATGAGGATCTGTGCTTTGCACTGTTCGTGATCGCTGCGTTCGTGGGACTCTATCAGTTCCAATTCGGGCCCGCCGGTTTCAGCCTCGGCAACGAGATGGTTTCCATCGCCAAGAATCTGGTTGAACATGGTAGTTACGCCAATCCGAATGCTCTCTTGAATACAGGTCCCACTGCGGCTAACCCTCCCTTGTATCCTCTGTATCTAGCGCTTTTGATGAAGATATTCGAATCTCCGGCATGGCTTTATCTTGCTGTCGCTCTAAGTAATATTCTCGCCAATGCGTTCACGGCATCCTGGTTACCAAGGGTCTCCAGGGTGTTCTACGGGAATATGATGCCAGGGGTATTGGGGTCGGTCTTATGGCTGGCTTCGATGCGAATCATACCTAGCTGGGACACAAGCTTTACAGTGGCGGGCCTGCTTGTTTTTTGCACGTTCTCATCTTCGTCGCTGGGAAAGGGAAAGAGACTTATCTCTTCCCTGGCGGCCGGAGCCATCGCAGGCTTGCTGTTCCTTGCCAACCCTTCTACGCTGCTGATCGTCGCGCCGTGGATCGCATATCGAATCATCTGCCGGAAAGTTACTCTGCGGCAGGCGGCCATTCTGCTGGCAACGCTCCTTCTTGTAATGTCTACATGGATCGTGCGGAACTACTTACAATTCGGAGCCTTTGTTGTCAGAACGAATCTTGGTTTTACTCTCTATGCGTCCAATAATGACTGCGCCGAATCCAGCCTCATCGCGGAAGGATTACACCACTGCTACGCAAGCTATCATCCGAATGCAAGTCTGAGCGAATGTCAGTTACTGCGCTCAATCGGGGAGATAGCATACGATCGCAAACGCACTGCGGATGCTGAATCATGGATCAAGACTCATCCTGCGAAGTTCCGCCTGCTGACCGTCGAGCGTTTTCGCGACTTTTGGTTTCCACCGTTGAATGAGGCTCCGTTTCAAGCCGTAGTAATCTCGCTGATCACGGTTCTGTCAATTCCTGGCCTGGTTCTGATGATCAAGCGTCGCGAGCGCGTGACCTTATTCGTATTGACTGTATTACTCATCTATCCGTTGATGTATTACGTGGTCGTTAGCAGTACGCGATACCGCTATCCCGTGTTATGGCTTTCGTTATTACCTGCGGGTTACTTCCTATGGCGAATCTACATTAGACTTTCGGCTTACTGCAAGATATCGATATCTTCTACATGAGTCCTAACTATGTTTAGACATTTATAGCGTGAAACCCGAGATTACTGCCAATAAATTTACAGGTTCTTGTGAAGGACAAATCATTGTGTGAGCACTCGAGCGCCTTACGCCCTTTTCTTGGAAGAGAATCGTGCGTTATCTCATCCGGCGGAACCAATGGCCGCTAAATTCAGTTGCCGCGCGCGCTTGCCAGCACCTGGAGATACGCCCGTGCAGTTTCGGTGATGGTTTCGGGGTGGCCTTGGTCGATGGCGGCGAGATTCACCAGGTCACTACCCACGCCTAGGGCGCGCGCGCCGGCCTTTATGAAGCTTTCGGCGGTTTGGAGCGTGACGCCGCCGGTGGGAATGAGCTTGAGATGCGGAAAGGGCGCGAGCAGAGCCTTCAGGTAGCTTGCGCCGCCGACGGCGGAGCAGGGAAAGATCTTGACATAGTCTGCGCCGGCGTTCCAAGCCGTGATGGCCTCGGTTGGCGTTAGCGCGCCGGGGCAAGAGATCTTGTTATTGGTTTTGGTTGTGTGGATCACTTCGGGATGGAAGCTGGGACTGACGACGAACTCCGCGCCGGCATCGATGGTGGCCTGAGCCTGATCGGCGGTGGTGACGGTCCCGGAGCCAAGCAGCAGCTTCGCACCGTATTCCTTGTTGAGTTCCTTCAACAGATCGATGGCGCCGGGGACGGTCATCGTGACTTCAACCACGGTGACGCCGCCGGCGATCATGGCATCGACGATGGCGCGGCCCTGTGCAACGCTCTTGGCGCGCAGAACGGGAATGAGGCCAACGCGCTCGATGATTTGCTGGGTGGATTCTGTCATTGTCTAACCT
>CAVXOO010000417.1:0-11895 GCA_963762945.1 uncultured Acidobacteriaceae bacterium
AAACTTTTGCGTGATTTGAACCAGGGCCCTTCAGTTTCCCGGCTACACCAACGCCCTGACCATGCCCATCATCAACCGCATCAACATGCTCAGCACGGGGGGTGCGCACCCCCATCGGCATCAAGATTTTGGGCAGCGATTTCAAGGCCATCGAAAAAGCGGGCATCGAGATCGAGAACGCCCTCAAGCCCCTCAAGGGAACCTCCAGTGTCTACGCCGAGAGGGTGACGGGCGGCTACTACGTCGATATCACGCCCCGCCGGGACCAGATCGCGCGGTACGGGCTGAAGATTGAGGACGTGAACGAGATCATCGAGATGGCCATCGGGGGGGACACCGTCACCACGACCGTGGAAGGCCGGGAACGATTTCGAGCGGAATGGGTGTATTCGAAACCGGAATGCCAGAGGCCGTGGCCGAGGCGCCCGATTGGTCCCATCGCCTCATGCGCGCGTTCTTGTGAACGTGCAAGCCGACGACTGCCGTGGTCATGGTCACCTGCAAGGCAGCCTGATCCACCGAGAAGATCTGATAGAGCGTGCCGGGTTGGTTGGGCGCGGGCGTCGCAAACTGCTCTGTATCGTCGCTGAGCTCGACCCACTGACCCACCTGGTAGCCGAGGTTGGCGTCGGGGCCGAGGCTGGTGACGGTCACGGTCTTACCGCTGACGGCGGTAACCTGGGTGACCACTGAGCCGTTTTCGCGCGACCACTTGAAGAAGGCCGAAGTGAGATCGCCGGATTGATGAATCTCCACGCGGTAGAGCTGATTCTCCAGGCCCTGATAGCCGGCTGCGGGAATGGGCTGGCAACCGCAGCCACTGCCTCCACCGGAGAGGGACGCGCCCATCTCGCCGGCGTTGCCGACGAGCTTAAGGTCCGTGCCTGGCTGGAGCGTGCCCACCACGCGCCACACCGTCTGCAGACGCGTGGTGGTGTCGGCCTGGTTCAGCGCCGGCTCCAGAAGACAGGGATCGTCGAGCGCGGTGGCCATGCGCTGCCACACTTCCAGTTCGAATTGCAGGTAAGAGCCGTCCCCAGGCTCGCCCAGACTCTCGAGGAGCTCCTTCGCGCGGTGCGTGGGATCGATGAGATACGGCTGGCGGTCGTAATGGACGCGGTTCGGGATCTCGACGAGGATTCCCTGGACGTAGTAGCGCCCCGCGGAGATCCATATTTCTTCGCCTTCAACGCTGATCGCGAAGCCGGCGCCGTCCACAGGACCGCCGTAGGCGCCGATGATGTCTGCGTTTGCAGTCTCGCGCAAAGTCACATCGATGGCGCACTGCTCGATCGCGTCCGAGTCCAGATCGACGCGCCCCTGCTGCTTGAGTACCGCCGTATACAGCTTGGCGGCGTTGAATCGAATGCGGCTGAAATCACCCTTCATATCATCCTGCCTGTCTGCGGTCGCAGTATCCGAGTTCTAGAACTCGCAATCCGTGCTTGCTCTTACAAGGCCCTAAATCAAGTCCACGCCGATGCCGATGGGCATGTCTTCTTCCTCTTCGCGTCCGGGTTCGCCATGATGTGCGCGTCTTCGCGGAAGCACCTGGCTTCCGTAGCCGTATTGCATCGTCACAACTTTCTCGCGGAACGGCTGTGAAGGAATGAGAAAAACTCCGCGCTCGAGGTCGGCGGGCAAATACTCTGCCGAGCGAATTTGAATGTTCGAGACCGCTTCGGTCTCCTGAATCTGGTAAAAGACGCCCATCTGCGAGCCGTTGTCCGCGCCCTTCCATACTGCGGTGGGCACGTCGCCGCTGAGCAGGCAATAGCCCGGCTTGCCGAAATGCAGCGTGACGAATGTAGGTTCGAGCGCAGGTTCGCTGGCCGCGTCCGGAGGGATACATTCGTACTGGCGCGGCGCGATGGAACCGGCCGGCAGCCAGCAAAAACGCACGCAGCCCACCTGTACCTGCGCGGCCCACACCGGCGCCTTCCATGGATCGCGCTTTCCCAGCCGCGCGTAGAAGATGGTGTTCGACGCGAGACGAATAGCCTGGGCCCAAACGCGGCCGATGATGGTGGAGTTCTCGACATGCAGCGTCGCGCCCGGCGACGCAAGATCGGTTCCCGCAAACGCAGGGCGGAACTGGGAACCCGCATCCACAATTCCGTTGCAGATGCGCGCCGAGCAGCTCGACTGGAGCGCGATGGGACCCGTGACGACGCGGCTGAGGCAGAGCGTGAAGCTGAGCGCCGATCCGGTTACGCTGGGCTCGCCGGATTGAACGGGTTCGCCGTTTGTGTCGAGGGCAATTCCGGGAACGAGAGTCGAGTCGGCCACCTGCACCGAGGCTTCGTCGCCCGAGAGAATGAGTTGACCGCTCAGCCACACGCCGCTTATCTGCACCGTACCAACCGGCAGCGCCAGCCCGTCAGGCCCGAGCGCGACAGGCGGCGCGACAATCTCGATGTCTCCGCGCAGCGTGGCGCAGGCATTATTCCACTCCGGCGCGCCATCGAGGGCGATGACGGCCGATGCGATCAGCAGCGAGCTCTCGGCTGGAATCTGAATCGCATTGACGCCGGTGAGATCGATCTCGTAGCTTTCGAAGTTCTGGAGAACGATGGTTCCCGCGGAGTTGGGCGGAAGCAGATTCCACGCCGCGACCGCCGACTCAAACGTGGGATACGCGGCCGAGCCCACGACGGCCCAGAAGAGCGAAGCGCTGTTCACGAACACGCTACCCGCCGGGGTTCCGGGCTGCACAACATTGGGCGTGCGGTCGTAGGGTCCGCCGCCGATGGCTGCCGGCGCGCCGTAGTTGTAATTCACAAGCAATTGGCCGGGCTGCGCCACGTCCGACGCATACTGGATGCGGCCGAGCTCGGGATCGATGGCGATCATGCCGTCCGGCACGGTGCAGACCTGGCCGTCAGGCAGCTCAGACAGATTGGCGAAGACGATTTGATCGACTGGAACCGGCTGACCGTCGGCGATCAGTTCGAGGCTGCTGGGATAGAAGTTCGCGGCGTTCGCGCATGCCTGCCGCCTAGAGATCGGCTCCGGAACATCGGGTTCCGTGATGAGCCAGGCGAACGGCGCGGGCTCCTCGGGCACGGTTTGGAAGAGGGGAATTGGGCCGCCGAGCGAGCTGAAGAAGTATCCGCCGTTGTCCAGCGGAAACGCCGGCGCATTCGCGATCGTCCAGCTTTGCCAGCGCCACATCCAAACCGCAACTTCCGGAATGTTGAAGCGCCCTCCGCCATGGAGTGCAATGTCGAGCGGAGTCGGGTCGGGCGCGGGCGGCGTGCCTGGCGGCGGTGGAGGCTGAACGCGCGGAGTAATGTTGCGCACGTCGATGGTGCGGTTGAGCCGGTTGAATGGGCCGCTCTGATCTTCAAGCGCGCAGCTATGGCGCAAATCGGCGGTGGCTTTGCTCCAGGGGCGCACGTCGCGCAGGCTCAGCGTCGTGGCCAGCCGCTTGAACTCCTCGACAGCCATGGTGGTGCGGCCCGAGACGTCGTGGGTAATCTGCTCCATGGCCACCAGCGTGCCTTTGCGACGCCGGTAGCCGATGGTGTTGGCCACCTCTGCCCGGCTATCGGGGCTCGCGAGCGCGGCCGTGTACACGGTGCTGTAGCCGATCAACTGACCGATGTAAGGAATCACCCAGGGCGCGCAGGTTTCAATGAACTGGTCCTGATAAAGCTGCCAGACGTTGTCTTTCACGAGCCCGTGCTGGCTCTCGAGAACTTCGAATAGGGCCTGGAGCGGCCCTCCCTGCGCGGCGTCCGCGGTGCGGAAAACCGCCGGTAGAAGCGAATAGATGGGCGACGGCGTGGTGCTCATTGCCAGACCTCCACATTGCCTTCGCAGGCTGGATCGAGAAGCAGCACCTGAGCGCCCGTAGGCTGCACACCCTTTGCCGCATTGCCGGAAACGGGTCCGGCGGCGCAGAGAATGTTTTGGATGATGCCCGAGGCATCGCCTTGCTTGTTGAATGCGGTGAGCTGGACCGCAACGACTCCGGTGATCTGTTGCGCGATGGAGATGGCCTGGCTGGCCGCGACGCTTTGGCCCGGTGTGAGCTTGCCGAAGGCAAAGGCCGCCGTCAGAGCCTGCCACACCTGGGGAATCACGATGGTGGGATCGTAGGTGGGCGAATCGACCATCACCTGCATGCCGATTTCAAAGTTCTGCGGCTGATAAGAGACAGGCAGTACGGGAACGTTCGGCAGGCCATATTGCTGATAAGCCAGCATCAGGTTCACGACCACCTGATCGGTTGCTTCGAGTTGGGTTCCGCCTTCGCCGGCAAGCGTGAGAAGGATGCCGCGCACATTGCCGAACCACGTCCACGTAGCCAGCGCCATGGCGATGCCGGCAAAGCCGAGTGCGAAGTTCTGGTAGTCCTCAAGCGAGACCACGCGGCCCAGGGTGAGCGTGGGCAGCGGCGCGGACAGTTGCGCATCGGCGGGCGAGGCGGGATCTGCGCCGCCGGTGGCCGCACTGGGATTGGTCACATTCTGCAGACCCTGCGGCCGGTCGATCGGCTGCGTCAGTTGTCCGGCGGACACCATGCCCGCAATGCCGACGCCTTTGCGGTACTTGGCCTGAATGTTCGAAACGCCGGTTTGCGTACGCGAGCCCTGGCTGCCGTCGCCGAATTGCACGCCAGGCCCGGCGCCGGAGTTGGGGCGCGTCACGAAGACGCGGTCGCCCGGCTCGGACTGGAGGAAGTTCGGAACCTCGGTCCACAGCACGTTGTTGATGCGCACCTGCAGCGTGGACTGCGCGCCGGTCGCATTCGCCGCCGAGGTGTAGGTGAGCGGCGACTGCTTCAACTGGAACTGCAAGGCCGGGTTGGTGGCGTTGCCCGAACCCATGATCTCCATCACGGTCTCGCCGTGCGAGGCCTCGACGGCATTCACATTCACGGTCAGCGTGGCCGTGTCGTAGATGCGCGCCAGCGGTGCCGAGGTCACCAGAGTGAGTGTGGTAGTGGCAGCGGGAGTGTTGGAGCCGTTGACTGCGGAGGTGGCAACCACGACGGCTTCGCCTGTGAGCGGATCGGCGGTGATCGAAGGCTGCAACTGGAAGTTGCTCGTCCCCGACGGTAGAGATAATGTTCCCGCCTGACCCGTCACGGTGAGCACGGTCCAAAGCAGGTTGCCGCTGAAGCTGGTATCCGGAAGCGGCGGGAAGGCATCGACGAGGAACGGCTGGCCGAGGCTTACCGGCAGCGCGCCGGTTGCGCCCGCCGGCGTGAAGCCGCCGTTGCCGCCGGAGCCAGTGAGCGCGATCTGCGGCACGATGCGCACTCGCTTGCCGCTGACGCCGATAGGCGAGTTGTCCGCAATCGCCTGCAGGCCGGCGAGCAGAATCGATTCGCCGGAGGTCGGCGCGAGCATTCCCGTGGCCAGCGGATAGGTGCCGCTCTCAGACCACGCGGTCAGTGGCAGATTCGCAAGCGGCAGCAACTGGCTCTGCACATAGGCCGTGGTCGAGCGCGTCAGTGAGACAAAGAGCGATAACAAACTGTTCAGATTGCTGTTCAAGCCGGGGAACATGTCGGGATTGAGGACGTAGCCGCTGGCAAGAACGAGTTGGGAAGTCTTGACCGAAAGCGCGTAGAGGCCGGGGTTCGATTCGGTGACGCTCTGGATCTGGAAGTAGGCCGGACCGGTGGCCGGCGAGTTAAGGACGATCCACTGCGACTGGCTGGCCGATGCTTTTGCTCCGCTGGCGGCAGGACTCAGACCGGTATAGGAGTTATCCAGATTGATAGTATCGCTGCCCTGATACTGGCCTGCGAATGGCCAATCGGTCGGCAGCGTCGTAAACGTCGTGTTGTTATAAGGCGGAATGTTGGCGAGAGTCGTGGAGGCAAACATTCCCGGCGCGGGTGCGTTGACGCCGTAAAGCGCGGCTTTGGTGCGGAAGATATAGATGCTGACCGCAATCTCGCCTGCGGCGAAGCCCGAGGAGCCCGAGGGCAGCGCCTGGTCCCAGGTAATGAAAGTGTTTCCGAGCGCGGAATCAATGATCACGGAAGTGACGTTGACCACTGCCACCGGCCCCGCGGCCGATGGAATTGGTACTCCGCCGGTCGCGGGCGAATAGACGATCAGCAGCACGTTGCCCACTTGAATGTTGTTAGCGGTCCCGGCGATCCACGTGGATGTATCGCCGCCATTCAGTTGCCACGGTTGCGAAGTGGCCGCGGGAATGGCGTTGCCGGCGATGGTCGCCGTCAGAGCCGTGGCAGTCTCGAAGACCTGCGGCGTTTGTCCAGGTCCCGGCACGCTCTGCACGCGGGTTCCCGCCGCGATCGGCACAATGGCCGGCGATCCTGTGGCCGTGGCCAGCGTAAAGGCGAGCACCGTGGAAGCGCTCACGCCCGGCGACGGCTTGTAGCCAACCAGGCGCGCCAACTCGAAGACGCTGCGGGCCTCGATGGCCGTGCCCAGATAAGCCTCGTTGGCCAGGCGCTCGGTGTAGAAGGTCAGAATATCGAGAACTTCGCTCCAGGCATCGATGAGCGCGATCGAAAAATCGCCGCTCGAGCGTGTGCGCAGCCCCGCCAGCGCGGGAACTTTCGATCCCGAGAGCGCAGCCTCCATGCTCGCAAGAAAGGTCGCGTAGACGCCCACGCGATAACTGATTGCAGGCAGCGCGGGCCGGTTGGCGATCGCCACGGGCGTCAGTTGCGTCACGCCCGCGCAGCAGCCGCAAATTTGACCTCCCGTGCATGTGCATGAGCAGCTCATTTGCCACCATCCATCGTGAGCGTCAGAGTGCCTCTGTCCGCGTGATTGGGATCGTTGTTGCAGCAGGGAATCTCCACCGCGGCCATGGTCAGATCCGCGGGCGGCAACTGGCCTGACGGCGTAGGCGAGTCCATGCGCTCGAAGGTCACAAGCGCGACCGCCATGACGCCCGCGACGGCTTGCGCCGCGGCCACGATCGGACTGGCATACACCGTCTGCCCGAACTGGAAATTCGCCGCGTTCAAAAATCCCGGCGTCCCGGTGCAGCTATCGCCGGTCACCAGCAGCTTCCACAGCGCGGCGAAGACGTCGCCCTGGAAAAATCCTGGCGCTACGCAGATCTCGAGCCCGATGTTCAGGCCCACGAAGACCGCCTCTTCGACCACGAGGTCGGTCCCCATCATGCGCAGCATGTCCAGGCCCGACTCCACCTCGGATTCAAGCGCACTGGTCCACGGGGCAATGGGATCGACGCTCACGAAAGCCGAGTACCATGAACCCGTCCAGCGGATGGTGCCCTGCGCCTGGCTCACGCCGGCAAGTGTGGCCGCCATGGTGCCATAGTCGGCCGCCGAAACGCAGCGCAACTGGCTTTGAAAGGCGAACGGCGCCATCTGCACAATGTGCTGCATGGTCTCGGGATCGACGCCGCCGGCCGCGGCCAGGGGATTGCGCACGCTGGTGATGCCGGCGCCTCCGGCCATCAATATGTGCGCCATCGCCTCGCGGCCCACGTTGCCCGCCGCACCGTTGCCCGTGCGATAGGTGGCCGTGAAGGCCACGCCAGAGGCCGGCGATTCGCCATAGGTCCCGTCGCCGAAGCGCAGATGCGCGGTTCCGTCCCACTCGATCTCGGGGATGAATCCCGCGAACTCGCCGTCCTTGCTGAGCAGATCCTCGACCGGCTGCCAGGTCTGCCCGTCGTCGCTCATCACGGTAATTTGCGGGGTTGCCGTCGGCGAAGCTGCCGACAGCGCGGTCGCCGCTGCTGTCGCCGGCGACAGGAAGCTCGACGCGGATGGCAACTGCGCAACTGGCACGTTGGTGTTGTATGGGAAGGCGAAGGTCAGCGGGCTATTGGCAAGCACTGGCTCGAAGTACGGCCTTGGAACTTCCGCGCCCGGCGCAGTCGCACAGTTGCAGCCCACGCCGGCCACTGGAGCGGTCGGCGCGAGGGGAACTGTCCCCAGCGATTCGTTCGTTGTCCATGTACCCTGGTCGGCCGCGATTACATTGCCGTGCGCCACCGAGACGCCCGAAACAGGCAGGCCGGCGCTGGTCACAGAGGAGATGCACAAGGGAAACGGCAGCGCGTCTTCACTGTCCCATGCAATGTTGGTGAGCAGCACGCCGGGATTCACGGGATCGGCGAGCGGCGTGCCGGAGTTGTCGGTCGTTGACGCATACGTCAGGCGCACGGCCCAACGGTGTGTGGGGTCGGCGTCGGCCGGATTGCCCGTCAGCGGCCCCACGACCTCTTCGAAGATGAGAACCTGCCCCGCGGCGAGGCTCGAATAAGCGCCGTTGGGAGGCGTGCCCGTCAGCGTGGCCGAAGTGGCGCCCACAGGCAGGCAGCATCCGCTGTCGCCCCAGGCATAGAAATCCATCTGGTTCTGTTCGGGATAAAGCGTGAGCGGCGCCATGCTCTCGAAGACGGGCCCAGGGCTGGCCGCGAGCATCGATGCGGCGTACACATTCTCGTTGGGGTTGACCGAGGCGGGGATTCCGGGAATGAGCGGAAAGAACTGGGTTCCTGCGGGAACCGTGATGTTGGGAAGACTCGCTTGCAGGCAGATCCAGGCCCGCGCATTGGCGCCTTCGTTGAGCTGATAATCCACCAGGCGCGCGTGCCGGCGGAGCGAGATGCGGCTGCGCGCGGTGCCGATGTAGGCTTCGGTATTCACGGCGTCTTGCAGGTAGCTGACGCGGTCGGCGGCAAAAGCCAGCGCCTCGACGAGAGTAATGCCGGGGTCGGCCTCATGCGTTTCGGTCCAACTTGGAACCAGCACCGCGATGCGATCGAGCATGGCTTGGCGGAAGCTCGTGAAATCGCGCGCCAGGTAGTGAATGTCGGGCGGCGTGGCCAAGGTCGAAGGGCAGCACTGCGATTGGCTGCAATCGACCGGAGTGGGGCAGCCGGCTTTGAACGAGAAAGTGGCCGTGTTCAGTTGTGGATCGATTCCCGGCGGCGGGTCGGAGTTGGTCTGGTCCACGACCAGCGTCAAGGTGTACGGCGAAAAGTCGCCGGTCCCGCTCAATTGCACGATGACGGTGAGCGGATCCGCGCTGCTTGCGGGTTGAATGCCGGTTACGTCGAGCGCGATGTCGCCGGTGAGAGAGATGTTGGCCGGGGCGAGCGTGAGCGGGCGCGCATCTTTGAGGAACGTAAGCGCCAACTGGGTGCCACAGCCCGTGGGGCCGAGCACCTCGAGATAATCGAGACCGTTCACGCCCGGCGTTTGCAGCACCAGTTCGCGGCGTTGCTGATTTTGGCAGAAAGCAATCATTGCGTTGGCCCCGCGTAGAGAAACTGTTGCGTCTGCTGTTGCTGATTGGCGACCAGCGTGTAAACAACGGTGACAAGCAGCGTGGATTCCTGGGCCTCAACCTGAACTGAGTTCACGCGAATGAGGTCGGAGAGCCACTGCTGCAGCCCGGCCTGGATAGCCTGCTGCTGCGCCGCGGCAAGCACGTCGCTGTTGGGCGCGAATACCTGTTGCGCTGTGCCGCTGCCGAAGGTGGGCAGGTTCACGCGTTCGCCCGGCGCGGTGAACAGGATCAGCTCGATCATGTCGTAGACGTGCTCGGCGAGCGAGGCCTGCGCGGTGCGCCCCGTGGTGTCGAACGAAAATGGAAACGCCAGATTCATCGTGTCCTCACATCGCCTGCACGCGCGTCTGCATCGAGGTCGGCAATAGCGCTCCTGGTCCCGGCGCGGTAATCGCCACGCCGGACTGCACCGTCAGCGGCTGGCCCAGCGAAGTAACGCGCAGCGTGCCCAATGACCATTGGCCGGTGATGCAGGGCGGACTCGGAATCGAGACCAGGGGGCAGCCGGCCACCACCCACGGTCCGGCAATTGTCAGCGTCGGCATGCCCATCACCATCACCCGCGGATTCGGCACGGTCGGCTGGGCCTGCCCGCCGTGCGCGCACATCACCACCGCTCCCACGTGCAGCAAAAATCCCGCCATCAGATCACCTCCAGTGCGCCTTCGTTCACCATCACCGAAGGCCCATTCATCAGGATCGACGCGCCCTGCCCGTTGCTGATGATGATCCCGGTATCGGAGATCGAGAGCATGGCGCCCGCCGTCGTCTTCAGCAGAATGCCTCCCGTGGGTCCGGGCATATCGCTGATCATCAGCGTGTTCTGCCCTACGGTCTGAATCACTACCGCTTGCAGCGCGGGTGGCGTAGCCAGGGCCAGGGCGGGCGTCTCGGCCATGGTGCCGAAGAAGCAGCCCGTCCAGATGGGGTAGTCCGGATCGCCCTGCTCGTACTCCACCCAGACGCCGGACCCGATGGAGGGCACGGCATAAAATCCGTGCTGAATGCCCGCGAAGGGCAAGCACGGCATGGCCCACGTGGAGGGAATCACGTTCGAGACGTCGGGCACCATCACCATCAGCCGCCCGATCATCATGGGATCGACGTTGTCCATCACCGTGCCGCGAAATTTGCCGTAATGTTCGCCCTTCACTTCTTCGTCCTCTCGAAAACCTCATCCAAAACCAGAACGGTGCGAAGCACCCAAAACCAATACGGTGCGAAGCACCTTAGAAAGGTAGCGACGGCACCACTGGCGTATTGGCCACCAACGCGTTGCGCTTCAGAACAAAGCTCTCCTTGTACTCGCCGGGCTTGATCTTGTGCGTCGCGGAGTCCACATAATGCATGCCGTCAAAGGCGAGCCCCGCGCCGCGCACGCCCACCAGGCTGCGTGCCCGCAGCGGCTGCCCATAACGCATCACATCCAGCGATCCATCGCCGACCACGACGTCCGAAGTCTCCGTGACGCGCGCAAATCCCTTCATCAATGCCACCGCCGGATTCAGCTTGGCCGTGCCGGCGAGAAACTCGATCTTCTGCGGCGGCATCACCGCCAGCCCCATGGGCGGCGAGAACGGCGTCACCGGCGGAATCGGAATGGGAATCGGAACCTTGGTGATTGGATCCTGAATGAAGATGATCGGCAGCACGGCATTTTGCGGCTCGTAGCGAAAGTTCAAGCTCTCCACGTTGGTCCATGTGTCCAGGTTTACGTTCAGCGCGGTCTGCGGAATTCCCAGCCGCGTCTCCGGACCCCAGTAGGCCTGACTCATTCCTGGCAGCGGTCCCGGCACAAGGTAGAAAACGTAACCCACCTCCGATGCCAGATGCTGCAGATACGCGTAGTCGGTCTTCTTCTGCGTGGGTGTTTGCAAGAGCGGAATGGGAATGTCCGGGGCCGGCACGGGAATCACCTCGGGAACCACGCCGAACATCGCATATTTAGCCAGAATTACCAGCGCCCTCACGTCGGGCGACATACCTGGATACGGCAACCCATTGAAATCGATCAGATCCATGATCGCCGTCAGGTCCTTGCCGGTGACCACCAGCTTCGATGAGCCGCTCATAGCATCCGGCTGCACTTCCGTGTGCAACACCACGCCATCGATCAGCACCTGCGGAATGCCCGGAAACGTGGCCAGCAGCACCACGCGGATGATGGGCAGCGGCGCGCCGCCAGCCAGCAGGAAAAATGTTTCCAGGATGCTGTTGTTGCCGAGCGAGAAGACCAACTGGAAGCCGCTCTGCCCCTTCGCGCTTTCCGTTACCTCCACGGAGACCAGCGCGTCGGCGAGGGGCTTGGGAGCGGGGATTGGCTCCATGGGCCCGATGAGCAGCGTGAGATAGAGCGGACTAACCATTGCGCGCTCCCGTGGGAATGCCGCTCACCAGCGGAATCAGAATGCTGCGGCCGGGCTCCGCGGTCACCTGGTTTGCGTCCAGGGCGGCATTGGCGTCGGCGATCATCCAAAAGAGAATGGGATCGCCCAGATACCGCGCGGCTAGATTGTCGAGCCGGTCGCTGGCGGTGACGCTATAGTTCTGCGTTTGCGCGTAGAGGCTCATCTGCGGAATGATGCGCCGCGAGAGATACGCGATCACGAGCCCGTTCGAAAGCGTG
>CAVXOO010000418.1:0-7478 GCA_963762945.1 uncultured Acidobacteriaceae bacterium
AAATTTTCCGTAGAGGTAGCCCGCCGCACACATCCCGAGCGCCAACGCGATCCGCCGCTTCTGGATGAAACGCACAGCGCCCGCGATCGCGTTCGGCTGCTGCGCCGCCAGCCTTGCGCCCACATGGCGCAAACCAAAATCCGTTCCTTGTATCAGGTAAAGCGCCAGCCCTTGCGCCAGCGCCCACGCGCCCGCCGCGCGCACCCCAAACTCGCGCGCCACAAAAACCGCCAACAGCAGATTCGCGATGCGCGCCACGCCTTCTCCGCTGGCGATCGCCATCACCTTCGCGGGCAGTGTCGCCTGGCCTCTCGGCTTCTCCGTCACGCACTCTGAGCCTTCGATGCCGCTCATGGCGCGGCCTCGCTCTGCGCCGCGGCATCGCCCCCACCGTCTTCTGACTTGTGCATCCGAACACAAAACGCGGCAGCCGCCAGAAACACCGTTTCCGATTTCCAGTTGGCCTGAAAACTGTCCGCAATCACGAGTCCCAGCAGCAGGCCCAGCCCGGCGAGCCTGTATCTCTTCCACGCCCGCGCGCCCAGCATCGCCAGCACTCCAGCCCACACCGCCAATCCTGCCACGCCCCACTCCACCACGATCTCGGGCGCCGTATACTGCATGGTCACCGTATCAGGAAACATGCCTGTCTCCGACGCGTACTCGCCGTATCGTCCCGGCCCGATGCCGAATACGGTCGCAGCCGGTTGCCGAAGCAGCAGTGCGACTCCGTAGCGCAGATGAAAATTGCGCTCGCCCACGCTGTTGCGGTAGATGGCCGCTGAGGTTCCAAGCTCCGGCCCCATACCCAGCTTCAACCGCAGCGACAGAACCGTGGCTGCGACGAGCACGCAGAATGCCATCCCCAGCACCGCAGGCCGCAGCCATCGCCGGCGCGTTCGGAGCGAAAGAACCGAGGCTGCAAGGCAAACCACCACCGCTACCGTCACCTGGTCTGCAAGCGATGCAATTGCGCCCACGAGCGAAATCGCCAGCCCAAACACCGTGGCTTTATTCTTCGCTCCCGACCGCAACGCAATAAGAAACAAGACCACGAGGCCCAGCATGAACAGCCCGAAGGGCGGCGCTTCAATGAAGAGTCCTCCCATGCGTGGAATCGGAATACCATTCACCCACAACGCCTGACGGAACCAGTACTGCTGCGCGTACATCGCCAACGCCGGCGGCGCCGGCAGCATCCGCATCGCCGCGGCATACACATAAACTCCAGACAGCAATCCCAGCAGCGCTCCGGCCGCGGAATAACGGAGGACCATCTTTGGCTTCTCTTCGAGAAACCAGCATGAGACCGCAAACCACACCAACAGCAGCAGGAACCGCGACGGCTCGCGCAGCGCGTCATAGAGCTCGGCGGTGGGCAGCAGCAGGAATCCCGAAACCACGCCCAGGCCGCACACCAGCAGAAGCGCCGCCACCGGCCAGGCGATCTCGCGCCAAAGCACGGTGTTCTTGCGCGTGAGATGGGGCAAGAGCGCGATGAGCGCCAGCAAAGAAAAAATCAGCGGCGGATCCAGCCAAAGCATCTCCGCCCCGCCGAAAAACACCTTCGTAGCCGGCCCCGCTCCCAGCGTCAACAGGGCAAGCGCGTAGAAGAACGATGCCACTCTCATCGGCGGATTCCTCACGCATCTTCCGGCTTGGCCCGCTCACGCCGCCAGCGCGGCCATGCTCCCGGAAATGCTCCGCTGAGCGCCATCCAATGCGGTCCATTGGCCGGCTCGGCAATCATTCGCCGCCACTCGGCCCGCATCGGCACAAACAAGGTGAGCAAAAACGCCGCGCCCACCGCCGCCAGCAAAACCAGCAGCGTACGCGGCGGCCACGAGCGCTTATCCGGCGGAATGGCCGGGTCCACCACCTGAATCAGCGCCGGATCCTTAGCCTCCTCCACCCGCGCTTGTTCGTACTGCCGCAAAAGCAACTCGTAGAGCGCCTCGTGATAGCGAAGGTCCCGCGCCCGCCGCAAGTAATCCAGTCCCGCTTGCGGCAGCTTTCCCGCAGGCAAAAAGGTCCCGTCGTCCGCATCGCCCGCGCTACCTTCCGCCTGCTGCAACTGCGTCTTCAAGCCCGCAATCTCGCTCTCCAGCCTTTGCACGTCCGTGTTCTGCTCGGTAGCCGTGGTGCGCAGGATTTGTATCTGCAACTCCCGCGCCTGAATCTCCGCGCGAAGCTGCGCAATCGTGCGCAGCGTCAGCGCCTCCTGGCCCGCGAGCTCGATCACGCCCGTCTTCTGCTGAATCTCTTTGAATGCATCTTCGGCATCGGCCAGCGGCTTCTGTTCCAACTCCACCTGCTGCTCGAAGAACAGCCGCCGCTGCGCACCCGTAGTCAGCGCCAGGCGCTTATTCACCTGCCACAACGCATCCACATATGCATTCGCCATCGCCGCCGCGCGCCGCGCATCGTGATCCTCAACGGAGATTCGCACCAGGAATCCCCGCGCTGCTTCCATGCGCGTGTGGTGCTTCAGCGCATTGCGAGTGGCATAAAGCGATCGCTGGCGGTACACCTTCTCCAGGTCGAACTGCGCAATCAGGTCGTCGGCCACCGTGCGGCTGGCAAGGACTCCCATGTAGGTTTCCGCCGGGCTGGCCAACTGGCCCTCCGACCCTGAAAGCGCGGCTACGGAACCCCCACCGCCCAGAGCACTCATCAGCGCCGCAGCCGATCCCATCGCCGGCTGTGGAACCAGAATCACCGCTGTCGCCGTGTAGGTAACGGGAATCACGCAAACCGTAACCGCCGTCAAAACTGCTGCCGCGAGTGTTCCCCAGGCGATCAACTTCCACTCGCCGGCCAAGAGCGCCAACAGCCGCAGCAGCGCAGACTCATGCGTGCTCTCGCGAATTTCCTCGGCATAGGAGCGCATGGCAATCCCTCAATGAAGCACGTTAATTGCAGCGGCGCCAAACGCGAACTGCGAGAACACCGTTAACCAGTCGATGAGCCCGCGCAGCGCCGAACTCTTGTTCAAATGCGCCGGGACCACCAGCGTATCCCCGGGATTCAGCCTGAGATGTTTCAGGCCGTCAGTATGGCGCGCCATTTCCGAGCGCTGGCTCACCACCGATCCATCCGCGCGAATCACAAAGGCGTGGTCCCAGTCGCCATTCTTTGACGCGCCTCCGGCAAGCTGCAGGTAGTGATTCACGTTTCTCTCCGGCTCAAAGACAAACGAATTCTGGTCGTAGACCGAACCGACCACGGAAACATTTGCCGGTCGCGCCGGAACCCGGAATTCGTCTCCGTCCTCAAGCGGCAGTGCGGGTATGCTCTCTACGCCTGCCGCGGCCGGCGGAATGTTCAACACAATCCGTCCCGTGGCCTTCAACTCGCGCAGACGAGTGACAAACTCGTGCTGGTTCTGGAGGCTCGCCGCTGCCACGGCAGCCGCCTGTGCATTCACGATCGTGCCTGCCAAGTTTCCCCCGGACAGGTCGATCTCCTGTTCGAGCTCAGTCGTGTACTCGTCCAGCCGCTCCTGTTGCTGCCGCTCGGTCAACTCCCGCGTAAACGACGAGCCGAAGAGATACGCCTCGCCGGTCAATCCGCCGGCCCGCATGACAAGGTCTCGCAGAGTTTCTCCCGGCCGCGCGCTGTACACACCCGACGCCATAAATTCGCCTTCCAGCCGCACCAGCTTCGTCTGCTGCTTCTGTGGCACGTCGATATCGGCCTGCGAAAATACCGTGACCACGTCTCCCGGCTGCAATTCGTAATTCTCGCGGTCGTCTCCGTCGAGCACCACGCGGCCCAGATGAAACGGTAGGAGCGCCGTCGTCAGATCGGCCGCATTCGTCCGCTCGATCACCGCATAATCCCAGTCGATCTCGGGAGCCACCAGGCCCACCGTGTTCTTCGGCGAGAATCTCTGCGCTGCCCGCTCTGCGCTGGCGCCTATGGCTCCATTGTTTGGCGCCGCCGCAAGCTGCTTTTGCCCTGTCGAGTTGATCTCAGTGGCATCGGCGTCCGCCGCTCCCTGCCGCGCGGCGATCTCGTCCTCTTGCGACAATTCATCGCTGCTGCTCGTGCCCGCGTTCGCCTCCGTGTCCTCCTGCGCCTGATTTTGCATGGTCTGATTCTGTCTGCTCTCATACCCGCTCGGGCGCGTATTCGCCGGACCGGTTCCAGTTTCCGTTCGAGTACCCTGGGCGGCGTTTGCCTCCGCTCGCCGCGCCCGTGCACGGTCCGCTTCGTTCAGCGCGAGGTTATTCCGGCCATTCCACGCCTGGCGCGTCACCAGGCTCTGGCGATCGGGAATCAAGTCGCGAATGCGCATACCCGGCCGCCACGCGTAGCGCCCTGGGTTGGCGACATTGCCGCGGAGAATCACTTCGTTGTCGAACTTGGGGACAATCTCGAATACTTCCAGCACGTCACCGTCATGGAGCGGCGTCTTCATTCCCTCGGCGTCGAGCGCCAGATTGGTCACATGCCGGTCTCCGCGCGCGCCGATCTCTTCGAGATCCGCATGTTCGAGCGCGGCAATCGACGTCAAACCGCCGGCCAGCCCCATTGCCGTCTGCACCGTATCTCCGGGAGTGATCTCGTAGATCGCGGGCACATTCACGCTGCCAGCGAGCGCCACGCGCGGGCCGGCCGGCGGAATGTAGATTGTGTCCCCGCCCAGAAGCTGCGCATCCTGCGACTGGTCGCCTTCCGTCAAAATCCGGTAGAGGTCCAGCGTCGTCACCGTTTTGCCATTGCGCCGCAATTCAATGGCACGCATCGAACCGCCCGGCGCAGGACCGCCACACTCGAACACCACATTTACCAGCGTGCTCAGCGAGCTTACCGTGTACGCGCCCGGCCGCCGCGCGCGTCCCACTACCAGCACGTCGATGGAGCGCAATTGCCCCAGCGACACGGACAACTCGAACTTGCGGTATTGCTCTCCGATGCGCTGGCTCAGGAATCCATTGAGGTCCGCAAATCTCAACCCCGCCAGGCGCACCACTCCAATTCCGGGAAGAAACAGATTGCCGTTCCGGTCGATCGGCGCACGCACGTTCAGGGCGACGCCGCCCCAGGCCCGCACCTGCAACTCATCTCCCGGTCCCAATACATAATCCGGCGGCACGGGTCCGCGGTCGAGCGGCGCAAACGTCGTCGGCACGTCAACAAACAGCGAACTTCCGAAGATCGGCAACATCTTTCCCGTCGCCGCGGCCACAAAATTCTGGAACTCGGTCGGCGGGTCCGGCTTGCGTTGCACAGGCACTTGCTGCTGAATCGTGGCTCGCCACATCCAGGGGTCGTTGATGGGCGCAGGTTGTCCCGGGAGTCCCGTGTATCCCTGCCATCCATTCAGATCCGGCATCCCGTTTGTGCTTCCCGGCATTCCATATGGACTCTGCGTTCCGTATGGATTCTGCATTCCGTACGGGCTCTGCATATTGCTCTGGCTAGGATTGGTTGCACACAACGCGGGTTCGGCCGCGCACTCGAAGTCCTGCGGAAGTGGCTGGTTACTTAGCTGCCCGGCGCTGCCCTGCTGCGCGCCCAGCGCCGCTGAAGAGCAGATCGCCGCAACCATCACCAGCGCAACAGCGCTGCAGTTGACCGCGCGCCGCACTACATTTTTATTCCATGCAATCCATGCGCGGCTGGTCTGTTCGGACTTGGCTTTCTTTCTCATCTGGCCTGTTTATAAACCACTTGAAGCCCTAATACTTCGGCTCCGCCCATCGATGACAAAGGAATGACATTCCGCATGAAAGAACCAGACAGCGTGTTCTTAACATCGCTTTATCGCAAGCTGCCGCCCTGTGCGGCACAACGCGCGAGGTCAATCGATGAATCCAGAGAAATCCAGATTGTTACGCGAGGTTATCGGCGCATGAAGACGAAAACCTTTCTCGCCTTCTGTCTGCTCCTATGCGTATTGCGAGCTCATGCGCAAGCCGCCGATACCACCCCTGCGCAAAGCTCCGACACCACTCCTGCGCAAAACACGAATGCCTCCCCGGCGCCAACCACCGATGACGAGAGCACGCACGCCGGATATGTGCCCGTCGCCACCGGAACGATAGCCTACGTCTACAACGTCCAAGGGGGTATCCCCACACTCGAACCGCAGATCGTCCCGCTTCTGCTCGTTCCGTTCGGCAGCCACCTCCTGTTTGAGAACCGCACTGAGTTCACAGGCTCCTTCGAACACCGCAACGGCACCAGCGGCGCTTACACCGGCAAGGTCTTTAAGACCGTTGACTATGTGCAACTCGACTGGCTGGCCAATACCCACGTCATGCCTGTGTTAGGCAGATACATCGTGCCCTTTGGCCTTTACGCCGAGCGCCTCGACCCGCTCTGGATCGCCGGTATCCAGGACTTTCCCATCAACTTCTCTATCGGCACTCGCCCCTATGGCGCCGGCGTAGGCCCGCAACTTCGTGGCGTCGCCGCGGAGACGCGCGCGTTCAACGTGCAGTACTCCGCCTACTACTCGGTGCACGACAACGTCACTCAGCTACAAAGCGCGCGCACCGCGGGTGGCGATGCCAGCATCTACTTTACCGGCGCTCGTGCCGAACTCGGTTCCTCCTATCAGCGCTTCCTCGACAATCGTCAAATCAACAACGAGGCGGTCTATGCCACCTGGCAGCCGATCCCGAGCGACCTGGATCTCAAGTTCCAATACTCCCGCAGCTACTTCGGCCAGGGCTATTGGGCCGAAGGTTATGACATGCTCACTTGGGTTCCTGTCGCCACAAACTTTTTCAGCCGCATGCAGTATGTCCTCCGCGCCGAGGAGTCCTTTCCCCTGCACGGCGGCGGCACCGGAGTTCCCACCGTCGAAGTAAAACGCGCCGAGACCGCGCTCAACTATTACATCGGCAACGACTGGCGCCTCCTATCAAGCTACGGCCGCCAGTCCAACAATGGCCGCCAATTCAACATTTGGGACCTCGGCTTCACCTACCGTTTCGTTTGGCCTCTCGGCCGGGAGAAAAAGTAAAATGCGAATTCCCTCGAATAAGCCGGCGGCCGCGCTATGCGCCGCTCTCTTTGCGCTTTCCCTGTGGGCCGCTGCGGCCATTCCGCCGCTTGTCGCGCAGCAGCAGCCCTTTCAAAAACCCAAGCTGCCTCCAGCGGCTGAACAGCCCGGAGAGCGCGTTTTCGCCAACAACTGCGCCCGCTGCCACCGTCCGCCCATGACCATCCCCCCTCAAGCCACGGGAACCGTTATCATGCACATGCGCGTCCGCGCGCGTCTTTCGCGCCAGGAGGAGAAGGAGCTCCTGCACTATCTTGCGCCGTAGTTTTCGCTTGCCGCATCAAAGTGTGACGACCGCAACGAATAACTTCCGAGGTGATTCATTCGCATGAAATCTGCTCTTTTCACGCTCGCTCTCCTCACTGTCCTTATTGCGCCTCATCCGGCCTCTGCCCAATCGGCGCCGCGCCGCATTGAGATTCACGCCAAGCGCTTCACCTTTCTACCTTCGGAAATCACC
>CAVXOO010000419.1:0-8862 GCA_963762945.1 uncultured Acidobacteriaceae bacterium
CAACGTAGCGCTCGGAACCGACTCGCCTCTCACCGCTGCTGGCGATCTGCTCGACCACATCCGCTTTCTCCATGAGACCCTCGGCGTTTCCCCGGCGCTGCTTTATCTTTTGGTCACGACGCGCGCGGCGCGCCTGCTGCGCCTGAAAGAGGGCCAGGGCCGAATTGAGCCTCAAGGCCGCGCCAGCTTCATTGTTGTCCGTGACCGCCAGACCACTCCCGCAAACACTCTGGTGCAGTTGGCCTGGACCGACATCGAACTCGTCATGCAATCGGGGAGGATCGTTCTGCTTTCACCCACCCTCGCGGCGCGCTTTCCTCCTGAGCTCACAAACCATCTCGAAAGCCTCTGGATCGACGGCACGGAGCGCCTCGTCCACGCTCCGGCCGCTCATCTTGTTGGCCAAACCTCCGCTGTCCTCGGCGCTTCATTCAGGCTTTCAGGCCGTCGAGTCGCACTCCAACCTGCCCAGCGCTGCCCTTCGCTCCGCAGCGAAGAGCTGTCGTTAGCGTGACTTCCGTTTGTCATGAAAATGTCATTTCCGCGGAAGCCCGTGGCATTCTGCAGCCCGGAGCGCGACAATAAAGGTGGAGGCAAAACCCGGCTTTCGTGGCGGGTTGCGAGAAGTCCACCATGATCCTGGTCATTGAAGACGATCCCGGAATCCATAAAGTGTTGCAGCGGTTGTTCTCGGCCGAGGGCTTTCAGGTCCGGGCGGCGCACGACGGCGAGCAGGCGCGCGCTGCCTTGAAGGGCCCGGTGCCCAAGGCCATCATCCTCGACCTCATGCTGCCCGGCGCTTCGGGCCGCGATCTCTGCAAAGAACTCAAACAGGCTTTTCCAACGACGCCAGTCATCGTGCTCAGCGCCGTCTCCGATGTTACAGATAAAGTCCTGCTCCTCGAGCTCGGCGCCGATGACTACGTTACCAAGCCTTTCAGTCCACGCGAGCTGCTGGCGCGCGTTCAGGCCGCCATCCGGCGCTCTAACAAGCCCCGGCCGGAAAAAATCTACACCTTCGGCAAAGTCACCGTCGATTTCCTCAAGATGGAAGCCTCGCGCTCAGGCCAGACGGTGACGCTAACCGCCCACGAGTTCCGGCTGCTCAAGTTCATGCTTGAGAACTCCGAGCGAGTGCTCTCGCGGGAGGAACTTCTGAATCACGTCTGGGGTTACAATTGCTATCCTTCCACCCGTACGGTGGATAATCAGATTCTGAAGCTTCGCCAGAAGCTGGAGACCGACCCGGCGAATCCCGTGCATATCCGCACCATGCACGGAATGGGCTATAAATTTGTCAGCCAGGCTTCGTAACCTTCTCTGGGCAGACGGGAAATTGCCATGCGCATGAGGACCATCCTTCTTGTAGCCCTGTTGTCCCTTGCGTGCGGACTTACGGCCATGAGTTTGATGGTCATCCACAACGTACTGCAACGCCAGATTCGCCAGAATCTCGTCGCCAGCCTCTCCGGCTCCACGCGCACATTTGAGAACCTGCAGCAGCAGCGTCAGCAATCGCTCGACCGCGAAGTTGCGCTGCTCGCAGATCTCCCCGTTCTCAAGGCGCTGATGACCACACGCGACGTGAAAACCATTCAGGATGGCGCGGCTGTTTATTGGCAGATCAGCGGCAGCGACCTCTTCGCTCTCATCGATGCGTCCGGCGACGTCGTCGCTGTCTACTCCAAGGCAGATCTTTCTGACCGGCACGATCTGGATCTTCAACTCGGACGTCTAGTCGACGCTCCGCCCACACAGCGCTACCTATTGACGAATCGCCGTCTGTATCAAGTGTCGTTCCACCCGCTGTTTTTTGGTCCTGACTCGACTGGTACTCCTCTCGGCTATGTCGTCGCCGGATCCGCCATCGACGATCGCGTCGGTCGCCAGGTCCGCGAAGCCGCCGATGCCGACGTAGTCTTTCTTGGCGCTGGTCAGACCGTCTTCAGCACTCTTAACCCCGATACCGAAGCCGAATTCCGTCCACCCCCCGCCGCGCTCGACTCTCCGTCCACTCCCATTGACTTCAAGCTCGGCAAAGAACACTACCTGGCTGCCTCGCTCGCCCTTCCCGCGCTGTCCGATCTTCCGGTGCGCCTCTTCGTGCTCAAGTCCTACGACCAGGCCAGCACTTTCGCGTTCCAGTTGAACCGTCTTCTCGTCGCCATCGGTGTGTTCGTGCTGCTGCTCGGCACGGTCCTGGCTCTTTACATCGCCGGAACCATCACCCGCCCCCTGGAAACCCTTGTCGCCGGCGCGCGCGCGCTGGGTTCGGGCAACTTTGACTATGAATTGAAGCCGCGCGGAAGCCACGAGTTGCGCGAGCTGGGCGCCGCCTTCGACCAGATGCGCAACCAGGTCCGCCTCTACCAGCAGCAGCAGGTCGAGTCCGCCCGCCTGGCGATCATCGGCCGCATGGCGAGCTCAATCTCTCACGATCTTCGCCATTACCTTACCGCGGTGTACGCCAACGCCGAATTCCTCAGCCAAACCGGTTCCACCAAACCCGAGCGCGACGAACTGATGGCCGAAGTGAAGCTCGCCGTTCAGGGCATGACCGAGATTCTTGAGTCGCTCCTCATCTTCAGCCGTACCGGCGCCTCGCTGCATCCCACCTACGAGTCGCTGAACGTGCTCATCGAGCGTGCTGTCGCCTTGCTTCGCATGCATCCTGACGCTCATCAGGTGAGCATTGTCATCGAGGACGCCCCGCACATCGAGGCCTGGCTCGACGCGCGCATGATCGAGCGCGCCATTTACAACCTGCTCATCAACGCCGTTCAAGCGGCGCGAACCGGCGCCGAATTCCCGCGCGTGAGCATCTGTCTTACCGAGAGCCCGTCGCAGATCGAGTTGCGCATTGTCGACAATGGTCCCGGCGTCCCCGCTGGCATTCGCGACACGCTCTTCGAGCCATTTGTGAGCAAAGGCAAGCACCGTGGCATTGGGCTTGGACTCTCAATCGCCACCCGAATCCTGCAGGACCACGGTGGTTCCGTGCGGCTTGAGCAATCCCAGCCAGGCAACACCACCTTCGCCCTCTTGCTTGACCGCCGCATCCTCGATTCGCTGCGCCCCGCCATGCAGGAAGAGCCCGCCGTCCTGCCGTGACAAAAGCCTGACACGAAGCTCACCTTGCAACGACAACCATCGATCTGGCCGCGTTTACAGTGTGAGCAGATCCTTCGGTTTAACCGGCACAAGGCGGCCATGCGGGTTGCAATCGTTCATCACTGGTACGTCTCCAAGGGCGGCGGCGAGCGCGTCGCAGAGGCCCTTGCTGCCCTCTACCCGCAAGCCGATCTCTTCGCCTTGGTCGCCGATCCTGCCCACGTGCCCGACTCTCTTCGAAGCCGGAAGCTTAGCACCTCCTTCCTGAACCGGCTGCCATTCGCGCGCCGCGCTTACCGTCACTTGCTCCCCCTCTACCCCCTGGCGGTCGAACAGTTGGACCTCACCGGCTACGATCTTGTGCTCACCTCCGACAGCGGCCCGATGAAGGGCGTTATTGTCTCCCCTTCGGCCGTTCACATCTGCTACTGCCACTCCCCGATGCGCTATCTCTGGGACCAGTACCATCCCTATCGCAGCCAGATGGGTCTGGCGTCCCGCGCCGCCTTTACCGTGGCCGCGCACTACGTTCGCAACTGGGACCAATCTGCCGCGCAGCGCGTCACGCGTTTTGCCGCCAACTCCCGCTACGTAGCCGCGCGCATCCGACAGTACTACGGGCGCGACAGTTCCGTGATTTATCCCCCCGTCGATACCGATTCCGGGCGCCTGAACGACACCCACTCCGAGGCTTATCTCACCGTGAGCCGGCTGACATCATACAAGCGCGTCGACATTCTGATTGAAGCCTGCAACCGCCTTGGCCGGCGCTTGCGCATTGTCGGCAAAGGCCCCGAGGAATCGCGACTGCGCTCGATGGCCGGCAACACCATTGAGTTCCTCGGCGAGGTTGGCCACGAAACTCTCTGGAACGAGTACGCCCGTTGCCGCGCCTTTCTCTATGCCGCTGAAGAGGACTTCGGAATGGCGCTGGTTGAGGCCCAGGCCTGCGGAAGGGCGGTTGTCGCCTTCGGACGCGGCGGCGCGCTTGAAAGCGTCGTCAGTCTCGACAACGCCAACCACCGCACCTCCTCGACCGGCGTTTTTTGCTATGAGCAGACGGCAGCTTCGTTCGCCGCCGCCATTCGGCGATTCGAATTGAACCAGGATCGCTTCCAGCCCGCCGTCATCTGCGCGCACGCCGCCCGCTTCGGCGTCCAGGCCTTTCGCCGCGGCTTCCAGTCCCTGGTCGACGAAGCCCTGCAGGCTTCTCCCTCCGCGACCAGGCTCGAAGTGTGCCTATGATTGCGCAGCCTGAAGTGGTCTTCGACGCCCGCTGGCTGCGCACCGGCATCGGCCGCTATACGCTCACGCTCGTGAGCGAACTGCGAAAGCACCTCGAAGGGCTCACCCTCAGCTGCATCTCGCAAACAGAAAACGCCGCGCGGCTCGCGCTCTTCTGCGACAGGATCGTCCCGTTTGAATCCGGAATCTACTCGATCTCCGAGCAGCTTGTCCTGCCCCGCATCGCCCACAACGCCCAGGTTTTTTGTGCCCCGCACTACAATCTGCCCATCCTGCGCGCCGCTCCCACCATCGTCACCATTCACGACCTCACGCATCTCGTTTATCCGGAATATGGCAAGACTCTGCGCGCCCGCCTGTATGCGTTTCCTGTGCTCAAACTTGCCTGCGCGCGCGCCGCCCGCATCGTCGTCCCCTCCGATTACACCAGGCGCAGGCTCATCGAGCGTCTGGGTGCGAATCCTCAAAAAATCGTTGTCATTCCCAACGCCATCGATCCTGCCTTTCGTCCTCTGGACAAGCCCCACGCCGCCCAGATGGTCAAGCTGCTCTATGGAATCGCCGAACCCTTTCTGCTCTCGGTCACCTCCACGGCGCCGCACAAGAATCTGATCGTTCTCCTCGAGGCGCACCGCAGCTTGCGCGCCAAGCGCAAGGAGCTCCCCCGCCTGGTCCTGGTTCTTCCCGCATCCACGCCGCGCATCAAGCCCGGCAGCAAACTAAGCTCTCTACTCGCGGACCCGGCGATCCATTGCCTTCGCGGCGTCACGGACCTGGGTCTCTCAGCGCTCTACTCCGCAGCCTTCTTGACTATCCTTCCGTCGTTTGAAGAGGGCTTCGGCTATCCCGTCGCCGAATCCATGGCCTGCGGAACTCCGGTCGTTTGCTCCGCCGCGGCTTCGCTGCCTGAAGTTGCCGCGGGCTGCGCCGAACTGTTCTCGCCCGCTTCCGCGGAAGAGCTCGAGAACGCCATCTGCCGTCTCCTCGACTCCAGCTCACTTCGCAGCAATCTCGCATTGAAAGGCATCGCGCGTGCCGCCGCATTCTCGCCCGTCGATGCCGCCCGGCAGTACGCCACGCTGGTGCGATCGGTTATTTCGGACTGTTGACCGTGGCGCGCGCATCGGCCGGCTCTTCCGTCTTCGCTTCGCGATCGCGGCAAACGGCATATCCAACGATCCGCCCCTTCAAGCTATTCCAGTAAAAGCTCGACTCGCTCCATCGCAGCAGCGCCGCCGCACGTATTGTGCCCCCCAACGGTCGCAACAGATAGAACAGCCAGAGCGCCGGTGAGTAGTGATGCTTGCGCAACAGGTAACCAAAGCCCCTTCCGTAGTCAAGCGCCCGGCAAGGCGAGGCATGGCCCGGGTCCCGCGCCGGGTGTCCCACCCAGAGGCTTTTTTCGAACCAGCCCTTTGCTCCTTGCGCCATAACCTTGAGCGCCAAATCCGAATCCTCGCCGGAGCCAAACGGAGTTCCGCTCCCCGGGCCCATCCTGACATCGAAACCATTTGTTGCAACCAGCGCTTCGCGTCTGACAAACAGGCAAGCCGTCAAACACGTGCGCAGCGCGTTGCGGCGATTCAGGTCGCACGAGCGCCGCGGCCAGCGCGACGCCGTCTCGTTTCCTTCCTCGTCCTTCACGCAGATCGAAAGCAACGAATAGCTGGGACTCTCACCAAACCATCTGTCAATCCGCTCCAACAAATCCTCCGCATACCAACAGTCGTCGTCGGGGAATGCCACAATTTCACCACTCGCCTCCGCAATCCCCAGGTTTCGCGCCCGCGATACTCCGGGCGCGGCGCGCAGATGAATCGCGCGCAACCTGCCGTTGAAGCGCGCCATGACCGGGACCAGCCTCTCGTCGGCATTTTGATCCACCACAATCACCTCGAAGCTTTGGAATCGCTGCGCCGCAAACGATTCCAGGGCGCGATCGAGCGCCTCCACCCGGTCCAGCGTCGCGAGCACCAAGCTGAACCGAACGCCTGCGCCGTCGCGCGGGCTGCTCGCGTCGATTTCCGGCAGCTTTCGGTCCGCGGGCTTCGGCTGCCTGGCGTCCGCCGGCTTCGGTTCGATGGCCAGCATCTGCAAATACAACACAACCAGGAAAGGAAGATAGGAAAGGGGCGTTGCCCAGGCCGCGCCCATAGCGCCAAAACGCGGAATCAGTATGCAGTTCAGCGCCACGTTGCTGGCCACAGCCGTTCCCGTTGCCGCCAGCACGCGCCGCGGATGGTCCCAAGCCACAAGCACCGTCAAAAACACCGACGCAACAAAATCCATGGGAATCGCCAACAGCAGTGGCGCGGCAATGCTTGCCGACGCCGCGAAGGCGGGTCCAAAGAGCAGAGCAATCAATCGCCCCTTGAGCAGAAACAACATTGTCGCGGCCGCCGCGCCGGCTGCAGCTGAAAGCGCTAACGCACCGCGCAGCCTGCGCAATCCGCGCTCGGCAGCGGGAATCGCCGCGAGCCCCGGATAGAGCGCCTGCATGATCAGGTAATACATTGCCAGGGCCAGCAATAGCAGCTTGTACGCCGCGCTGTATAAGCCCGTCTGCCGGCTGTCCGTCAGGCCGCCCAGCATCATGGTGTCAACGGAGCTGAACGCCTGGTTCACCAGCATGGCAACGCCCAGAAATGCCGTGGACTTCCAGCCGGGAAGCGCGAGGGAAACGCTCTCCGCTGCTGCATGAGTTTCATTGCACAACTTTCGTGCCCAGCCAAGCCACAGCCATAGATCGGCCGCGAGATAAGCAACGGCAAAACCAGCCGGCAAGGCCAGCACGCCCCAATGCAGACCCAACGCGCCCACCACGGTCAGCCCGGCTGCAACCAGCGCCACCATGGCCCGCCAGGCCGACATCAGTCCGAAACGCTCGGTCCCCCACGCCAGCCAATCCAGCGACAGTGCATACCCGAAGGTCGCCAATGCAAACAAGCTCACCAGCTTCCGCGTATCCTCGGGCACCGGCCCAAACACCCATAGACGCCGCCGGGAACCAGTCCGAACAGGTTCTTCATGGCCAGCGTGGCGCCCACCCAGTGGTGCGTTTTCATTTTCGGCAGGGAAACCAGCAGATCCGCTCGGAGCGCGGTATTGGGCAGGTACAGCTTCCCCAGACGCGAAAACCGGCGCGGCAGATGGATGCGCGTTACGTCGTCGACGTTCAAATCGACGAACACATCCTCGAAGTCGGGGACAATTTTGAAGTAGCCGGCAGCGTCGGCAAGATCCAGGGTATTGCGGCGGTGGCCCGGGCCTTCGGCGATGCGGGCACGCTCGCCGCGCCACGGGCGCGGAATGCCTCCACGGCGGCGTGCACCAGGAGTGGATTGGTGTTGATGTAGCTCTCCGGTTCAAACTCCACCAGGTTCGGCTTGACCACCACGTGGCGTCCCCGGACATCGACCCGGTGGTCTTCCAGCAGGAGGCGAACAATTTCGTAGACGCGCTGATCGTAGGCCGGCGCCCGCACGATGGAGACGCGTGAGGGAACCAGGGGCTTTTCGTTATCGCACGAAGAAAGGCCCGCTACGCCCGCCATGGCCGTCGTGCCGTAAGTATCGCGAAATCTGGGGAGAATAGGTATCATGTCCCCTTATTTCTCCTTATTTCTCCTTATTTCTATTTCCCCGGCGGGGCGACCTGCACTAATCGGGACTCCGGCGCATGCGAAGGTCGTTTCCATGCCGCGCCTCGGCGGTCTGCATCATCGCTACGATTTGGCTGCCTGAACCTTTCGATCAGCCCATTTTCAAGAGAATCGCGATTAGCTTCAAGGGGAAGTGTGTCTGTCGAGCCCATATCACACGCTTTGCGATGTATTCATCGCGCTTCGCGATCACCCGACGGCCCGGTCTCAGCCGAAGACTTCTGCCAGAGACACCCCAAAGTTCAGGATTCAGGCTCATTTTTGCTTACGGATGGTATTTTGGCGAGGGACAACGCTCGGAATGCAAAATCAGACCCTTGTCGGGCGCGGATGCAGTTTTGGCGAGGTGCAGCTTCATAATCAGGGCCAGCGACGTTGATCGTCGGGCCAGTTTTTGTCAGCCTCATACAGTGCATCCACTATGTCTTTCTGGTGTGCGCCTCGGCTCTCCAGTTCCCCAACCAGCAGCTTTTCAGTCATAGGCTCGGGCGTTGACCAATTGTCTTCCACCGCCGGCATGTCCGGGATCAAAAGCTTTGCAGTATATAGTCCCTCGGAAACCTTCTGAATTCTGATCGTCACGCTTCCATATCCTCCCACAAGACATCATTATTCCGGCGGAATCGGGAAAAAGGGAAAAAGGGGGACATGATACCTATTCCCCCTTCAACTACCGCCCCCCCCAATGCGTTGTCAAGCCCCCTCGGCCAAAATAAATTTCCCTGTCACCCTTAAGTCCTTTATTCCCTGTCCCCTAATCTCTGGTCCCTGTTTCTTCAAGTTTGCCGATCATTACGCCCGTTTGGCGCACAATAGAAAAAAGGGAGAAAAAAGGAAAAAAGGAA
>CAVXOO010000420.1:0-7264 GCA_963762945.1 uncultured Acidobacteriaceae bacterium
TCACCAATTGCTCCCGCCACATTGTTCGAAGTATTGGTGAAGAAGTTGGCGATGTGGCTGTTGGAGCGGTTCCAGTTGGCGTTGAAGATGTTGGTCACGCGATGGTAGCCGACGGTGTAGCCGGCCTGCAGCGCGTAGGAGTCAGAGGCCTTTTTGCCCCCGAGTTGCGGAAACAGATTCACCAGGTCGGAGGCCGATTGGGATTGGCTGTAGTTCAGGTTGATGCTCTGGCGCAGGCCCTGGTTCTGCGATCCGCCGCGACGCCCGCCGCCAAAACCGCCGCGGCTGCCGGGCTGGGTGGCGTTTGGGCCCAGACTGCGGTTGTAACGGATTGCAGCGTTTGTGGAGTTGGATTGCGCGGTGGTGAGCAAGTGATAGTTGTAGCCGTTAACCGGCGCGGCCAGATTTGGATAGGGGAGAAACGGCTCGCAATTGGTGTTCGTGCCTGGACAGTTGACCAGGGCTGCCGCTTGTGGCGAGATCGACTCGTCATTCGCACCAATGGACGGGATCGTGTTCGCTGAGCCGCCAAACTGCAGACCAGTTTTGGGATCGTAGATGGGCGCTTCGCCGGTGAAAATGCCCTGGCGTTCGTTGGCGGTGGGCACGGTGGCGTAAAAGTCATTGGGCGTAGACTGGCGCGTGCCGGAGAGCGTGAGGAAGACCGTATCTTTGCCGCTGGGCTTGGTGAGGTGCGGCAGATACGGCGCGCTCATGAACGAAATGGTGAACTTGTTGAAGCCGTTGGCCGGCTGCTGCTGCTGCTGGCTGAGCAAAGCAAATGGCTGCGCGTTGAAGATGGAGTTAGTGCCATTCCAGGCAATGGCGCCGTGAGGTTGCGCGGGATCGAAGCCGCGGAAGTTGCCGCGCCCTCCGCCTGCTCCGCCGCCACGTCGGCCGAAGCCGCCGCCGCCAGCGCCAAATCCGCCGCCTCCGCCAAAACCCCCGCTGCCAAAGGCTCCGCCGAAGCCTCCTCCTCCGCCGTATCCGCCGAAGAGGCCGCCCGGGCTCTGACCACCTGGGCCACCGGGACCGCCCCCGGGAGCTCCCGGCGGTTCCATTCCGGCGTTGAGCCGGTCGTCGAGGCCGTTGCCGGCGTACGTGCTCACCTGGCCCGGTTGGCCGGTAATGGCCACCGATTCGTTGCTGAAGTCGGAGTTTCCGGCGATCGACGGCAGCGCCGCGCCGCTTTGGCCTTCGCTTCCGGCTGCGGTATCGGTATCGGCGCTCAAGGCACTTTGCAGGTTCAGGTTTTCCGGCACATTGCCGGCCAACTGCCTCACGCCCTGATCTGGATTCGCCGATGCACGCGCCTGTTGCTCCTGCTCGGCCTGGCGCGAGGCAAGAATGAGCTCGAAGTTCACAAGCTGATCGCGGTTGGCGGCGTTCAAAACTGTTTCCTGCGCCCCCCCAGCAAAGGCCGCGAACTGGGTGCGGATTACGTAACGGCCGTTTTGCGGAATACTCAGTTGCCACGTGCCGGTGATGTCTGTGACGGTCGAGTACCGCTTACCTGTAAGCGTGTTTTGCGCCGTGACGGTGACACCGGGCAGGGGAATGTTGCCGCTCTTGACCGTGCCGTGCAGTTTGCCGCCGGTAACCGGCGCGCTTGCGGCAGGGGCGTTTGATTGCGGAACTGCCGCCGGACCGCCTGCGGGGACCGGGGCCTGAGCCCAGGCCGCAATCGAGCAGGCCGCAACGATCCCGATCACTCCCGTGCGCATCATAATTTGAGCTTTCCGGCCTCTCGTGCCTGTATTCAGTCTGACGGGTCGCGCGCCGCAAAGGTTTACGGAGACAAGGGAAGGCGCCGGATTGTCGGTGTCCCTAAAAGTCGTCGGAAATTCATGCCGAGAGGCGGATTGCGCTTGCAATCCGCGCAGGCCCATGTTAACTATTGTGATAATAGTTTTTCGATTGCTGCCAAATGAGTAAACTTTGGGCCGCATGGGACAGGATGGTTGGGGAATGAAGATCGGCACTACGATTCGCGCCTACCGGCTGCAGAAGAGCTTGTCGCAGGGAGACATCGAGAAAAAGACTGGACTGCTGCGCTGCTATCTGTCGCGCGTAGAGAACGGCCATACCGTGCCCTCGCTGGACACGCTGGCCAAGATCGCCCACGCTCTGGACCTGCCGATTGCGCAGTTTTTCGCCAGCGACACGCTGGGCCGGCAGTTGAACGCGCAAAGCCTCTCCGACGAAGAGCTGCGATTTTTATCGCAGATTCGCCGCTACTCCTCGAATTTGAACGACAGCGACCGCAAGCTGCTGCTGGCGATGGTGAAGAAGTTCGCCGCGACGGCGACGCGGTAGGATTTTTGCGGCGTTTTTGTCGATGAGGATGGGAAGACCGCGTGCGCGGATCGCAGGCTACGCGAAAGTTATTAACAGGCTCTAGAGCTGGTTGCGTCAATCCGTCCGACTGATTGAAAAACGTTCCTCAGGGGCTAAAGCCCAGCATTGATTTTGCTGCGTTTGCGGTGCGAGTGAACTCGCGCCCTGATACAAGACAACCCGCCATATGAATTTTTCAGCAAGCTGTGAAGCCGTGCCCTTTCAAAAGTGGATCTATGCAAGCAGTTCTAGAGATCAGCCTCGGGGGAGTTGGGCAAGATAGAACCCGAAGAGGACGAGCAATAGGACGATGGCCGCAATCGCCAGACGGATTCTGGTCAGGAAAACGGTGCGAGGCGAGCCAATGCGGGGAACCATAGGCGCCGCAAAGAGCAATCCGCACAGGAAGCCGCCGATGTGCGCAGAATTATCGATTCTGACGCCGGTGAAGCCGCTGCCGAGGCTGACCGAAAGACCGATGACAAGGTTGATTCCAGCAAAATACATGACGGACTTGCGCAGGCGCTTGAGTTCGTACTCCGGAATGGGCAGCCGCTTGGACTTGAGGAGCACGATAAGTGCGCCGGCGATGCCGAAGACGGCCCCCGAGGCTCCCGCGCCATAGGGATAAAAGACGACTCCACCGTCGTGCATGGGAAAAAACCAGTTGTAGGCGGTGGAGAGGAGATTGCCCGCGGCTCCGGTGAGGATATAGACCGCGAGCAGTCCGAACCAATCCATCAACGGTTCGGCCAGCAGGCCCAGGTTCCACAAGCACCACATGTTGGTAGCCAGGTGCAGAATGCCCACGTGCACGAACATGGCGGAGATGATGCGCCACCACTCCCCGGCCAGGAGCACCTTGCCAGCATTGTCAGCGCCCCAAAACCTGAGCTGATCTTCGGTCGGCATCCAGATGCTTGCACCGCGCAGGACCATGAGCAGAAACACCGCGCAATTGATGCCTACGAGCAGATAGGTGGCCGGCGCAGAGGTCCAGCGGCGCCGCGGACGGGGAGGGGGCGGCGCAGTTGCACCGTGCGGAGGAAGTACCTCGGGCTGAGGATTGGCGGGATAACTTCCCATATCATCACTCTAAAGCATCGGCAGGTGAGACGCGCGCGGACGAGTTCGAGACCATGGCATGAACGAAATCTGACGGCGCGAAACCGTCTCAGAAAGAATTTCAGTGCATGGATTTGCTTCTGGCCTTGGAACGGCTTGGCGGAGGAGAATTGAAGATATGCGAAATGCATTTGGAATTGGAGTTTGGATTCTGGCGGTGAGTTGCCTCGCGGGCGGGTTGCAACTTGAGCGCGCTGCCGATGCGCAGGACGTGCACGTGCGGGTTTCGCCCGAGGTGAAGACCGGAAGGGAAGGCACCACCGAGTTTCCCACGATTCAGATGGCGGTTGACCATCATCCGTTTGCCGGCAAGGGCGCGGATGGCAGACCGGGCCGCGTCTACATCGAGATTGCGCCCGGAATTTATCACGAGCGCGTGATCGTTACACGCAACCACACCAACATCACTTTGGTTGGCATGGGAAAATCGCCTGCCGATGTCGTCATCACCAATAGCCTGAATGCCAAACAGGCAGGCGGAACGTTTTTTACAGCGACGGCCGAGATCGACGGCGATGGGTTCGAGGCCGACAACCTGACCTTTGAGAACACCGCCGGCAACACCGGGCAGGCCGTGGCCGCGGCGGTGCGGGCCGATCGCGCAGTGTTTAAGAACTGCCGGTTTCTGGGCTACCAGGACACGCTTTTTGCCGACTACGGCCGCCAGTATTATGTTGGCTCGTATATCGAGGGCGCGGTAGATTTCATCTTCGGCAACGCCGCTGCGGTCTTCGACCACACGGAGATTCACGCGAACGGCCCCGGCTATCTGACCGCGCAGTCGCGCACTTCGCCGGATCAAACCACGGGCTACGCGATCGTCGAAAGCAAAGTCACCAGCGGCATCGCGGCCGGCGCGCCGCGCGACACTATCAGCCTGGGCAGACCGTGGCGGCCTTATTCGCGCGTGGTGTTTATCGATACGGAACTACCCGCCGATGTGATTGCGGAGGGCTGGAACGTGTGGGGGAAGAACGACCCGACGCCGCAGGCCTACTACGCCGAATTTGAGTCGAAGGGACCCGGCGCGAATCCGGGCTCGCGCGTGGGCTGGTCGCATCAGCTGACCGCACGCGAGGCGGCCAAATACAAGCCGCGTGTGTTTCTGGCCGGGAAAGACCATTGGAATCCGGTTGCGGCGGCCGCGAAGCTGCCGTAAGGCGTTAGAAGTCTGTAGCGCCGGTCTCCTGACGGGCTGTCGTGTGGGTCTCCAGACCCGCAGCAAATTTCGATCCGCCCAAGCCATGCACGGTGGAACTCACGGTAGTCGTTGACCACGCCGATATGAAAACTGAACTCTGATTTGGGAGACAGGCAAATGACGATCGTCGAGACCACATGCACGGCTTTCCGGAGGAAGTTGGCGGCCAATCTCGATCGAGTGTCGGTTGATCGCGAGGTCATCCTTGTCAAACGCCGTGGAAGGCCTAGCGTTGCTTTCATCGGTGCGGAAGAGCTTGCCGAATTGACGAAAGCCACACAAGTGCAGCGCTCGGCGAAGAGCGCTCGGCCGCAAATAGGGTCATCGCTGAAATTGAAACGCGGCTGAGCGAGAGATTGGCCAACTCGGATTTCAACCGCTGGGCATCCGCGAAGGGTTATTCGATCTTTACATCCCGCCGACCACCCTGCCACACTGGAAGGTGGACACTCAGACCGTTGTTATCCTCGATTTCGGCTCGCAGTATACGCAGCTGATCGCGCGCCGCATCCGCGAACAGGACTGTTTCTCTGTGGTGCTGCCTTGCACCGCGCCCCTCAGTGAGATTCAAGCCCTGAAACCCATCGGACTGATTCTTTCCGGCGGTCCCTCGTCGGTGTACGACGCCGACGCGCCCGCGGCCGACCCGGCTGTGCTCTCGCTCGGCGTGCCGACACTCGGCGTCTGCTACGGGCTGCACTTTATCGTGCATCACATGGGCGGAAGAGTGCGCTCGGCGCTCAAGCGTGAGTACGGGCATGCCGAAGTGGAAATTGAAAACAGCTCGATGCCGTTGTTTGCCGGGCTGCCGAAATCGATTCAGGTGTGGATGAGCCACGGCGACGAAGCGCAGGAGCTGCCCGAGGGATTTCGCCGCGTGGCCTCGACTGCGAACGCGCTGGCGGGCATTGCGAACGAGGAGAAGAGAATCTGGGCGGTGCAATTCCATCCCGAGGTGCACCACACGCCGCTGGGGCCGCAACTGATCGCGAACTTTCTCAAGATTTGCGGCGCGCGCGGCGACTGGACGCCGGCTCATTTCATCGCGTCAACGGTGGAATCGATCCGCGCGAAAGTCGGCAACGGCCACGTGATATGCGGGCTTTCGGGTGGTGTCGATTCCTCGGTGGCCGCCATGCTGGTGCACAAGGCCATAGGCGAGCAATTGACCTGCATCTTCGTCAACAATGGGGTTCTGCGCAAGAACGAATTTCAGAGCGTGCAGGACAATTTGCGCGACAAGCTGGGCCTGAATATCGTGGCCGTCAATGCCAGCGCGCGTTTTCTCGAGAAGCTGGCGGGAGTGACCGAGCCGGAGATCAAGAGAAAACGCATTGGCGCGGAGTTCATTGCGGTCTTCGAGGATGAGGCCCAGCGCATTGCGCAACAGACGGGAGGAGTGGATTGGCTGGTGCAGGGCACACTCTACCCCGATGTGATCGAGTCCTCAAGCGTGAAAGGCCCGAGCCAGACCATCAAGAGCCACCACAACGTGGGCGGCTTGCCCGAGCGCATGAAGCTCAAATTGATCGAGCCCCTGCGAGATTTGTTTAAGGATGAAGTGCGGCGCATCGGCCGCGACATGGGAATGCCGGAGGATATCCTCGGACGGCAGCCGTTTCCTGGGCCGGGCCTCGCGGTGCGTATTTTGGGCGAAGTGACTCCGGAGCGCGTGGCGCTGCTTCAGGAGGCGGACGAGATTGTGGTCTTCGAGATCAAAGCTGCCGGGCTCTACAACAAGATCTGGCAGAGCTTCGCCGTGCTGCTGCCGGTGATGAGCGTGGGCGTGATGGGCGACCAGCGGACGTATGCGTATACCTGCGCCATCCGCGCCGTGCATTCGGAAGACGGCATGACCGCCGACTGGACGCCGCTGCCCTATGAATTGCTCAAGCGCATCTCCAACCGCATCGTGAACGAGGTGCGCGGCATCAATCGCGTGGTCTACGACATAACGTCAAAGCCGCCCGGCACGATTGAATGGGAGTGACTTGCCGTCACGGGCGGGCGCGGGACTGGCCGTCCAGGCAGCCGCGCGCTTCGCGCGCCAATCGTGCTGCGCTCCTTGCGCTGAATGAGCTTTTCGTAGCGCCCAGCTATTGCTGCGTCGGCTGCGGACTACCGGCTGGAAGTACAGTTATCGTGATGGTATTGGACTCGACATCGACATTGTCGGGCCCTCTTCCATAGGCGCCTCTTGAATCGGTGCCCCTTGAAAACGTAATTTCGTATTTGCCCGGAGTGCTAAGGTCGAAAAATGCGGACAATGGAACTTCAAAGACCTGAGTCTTGCCCGGCATGATCGTATAGAAGGAGCCCCATCCCCTGTCGAGAGAACATTTGGACCGGATTTCTCCGGATTGAGAATCTCCCGATATCTTTCCGTAATCGGAGCTGGATGACCATCGAGCAATACGCTCATCGCATACCAGTCCCCTGGATCCTTCGGCCGCCCCGCATTGACGGTGTGGCTCGATATGTTCTTCTCCGTAACTTTGACTGAAATGTCCATGTCCTTTTGAGCCAGAACTCTTCGGTCGTCAGTCGATATCGTCAACGTGAAGTCAGGCTCATGCTTAATGGCCTGAGCGACAGCATGAC
>CAVXOO010000421.1:0-3597 GCA_963762945.1 uncultured Acidobacteriaceae bacterium
TTCGCGCAGCTCGCGTTGCGCGGCCAGATCCAGCGCGTTCGAGGGTTCGTCGAGAAGCAGTTGTTGCGGCCGGTGGACGAGCGCGCGCGCAATGAGAATGCGGCGCTTCTCCCCAGCCGACATGGCGCCCACCAGTTGCGCGGCCAGATGCGTGCCTTCCATGCGCTTGAGCGCCTCCCAGCCCCTGGCGCGCATTTCCTCTGTCACATGCAGATTGGGCCACAGCGATGACGCGGAAAAGAAACCGGCAATCACGGCGTCGAGCCCCGGAGTGACTCCCGTGCGCTCGCCCGGCAACTCGCCGCCCATCGGTCCGGCGCTGACCACTCCGAAGTGACGGCGCAGCTCGGTCAAGTCCCATCGCTCGCGGCCGAAGATGCGCACGTGCATACCGGGATGGACAACGGGATAAAGCTGGCAGGTCATTGCAAGTATGAGCGTAGATTTACCGCAGCCATTGGGCCCGAGAATGGCCACGTGCTCGCCGGCGCGGATGCTGAGGTCGATGTCATGCAGCACCACGCGATCGCCGCGTGCGACGTTGACCTGGCGGAGGTCGAGGAACTCCGAATTTACTGGTTCGTCCTTCGGCACTTGTTCGCTAACTCCCATTCTTCGCGCCTTCACACTCCATGCCTCACCTGCTAGATTAAATGGGTCCACACCATGAGCGAACTCTCTCAAGCAAACATTCCTCGCGGATTCCGCTTCGCTGCCGGCATGGCCGGCCTGAAGGCCAGCGGTCGAAGCGATGTTGCTCTGATTGTTGCCGACGCGCTGGCCAGTGCCGCGGCCGCTTTCACATCGAACCGCGTAATCGCCGCGCCACTCATCGTTGACAAGCAGCATCTGAGCGCGACCGGCGGACGCGTGCGCGTAGTTCTAATTAATGCGGGCAACGCGAACTGCGCCGCCGGCGAGGCGGGACTTGATGCCGCTCGCGCCACCTGCGATGCTGCGGCAAAAACCTTTGGCTGCCGCGCCGAGGAGGTGTTTCCTTCGTTCAACGGGTGTCATCGGCGTGCCGTTGCCCGCGGAAAAGATCAGTGCAGTGCTGCCCGATCTCGCAGCGTCACTCGGCTCCGATCCCAGCCACTTCCACGATGCCGCGCGCGCCATCCTCACCACCGATACGGTGGAGAAAGTGGCCTTCGCTCACATCGATGTTGAGGGTCGCGAAGTGCGCATTGCAGCCTTCGGCAAAGGCTCGGGCATGATACATCCGCAGCTTGTGCCGCACGCGACGATGCTGGTGTACGTGCTGACCGACGCGGCCATCCAGCCCGCCGATTTGCATGTCTATCTTGGCCCTGCGGTCGAAATCAGCTTCAACAGGATTTCCGTGGATGGCGATACATCCACCAACGACACGGTTCTGCTGCTGGCGTCGGGCGCTAGCGGAGTTCGGATCGGCGCCAACGATGCAGCATTTCGATCCGCGCTGACGGAAGTGTGCTCGTCCCTGGCGCGCCAGGTGGTTGCGGACGGCGAGGGAATTTCGCACGTGGTGGAGTTGCGCATTGCAGGCGCCGCCAGCGACGCCGACGCGCTGCGCGTGGCTAAGGCCATTGCCCATTCGCCGCTGGTAAAGACCGCGTGGGCCGGCTGCGATCCCAATTGGGGACGCCTGGCCGCGGCAATTGGCTATTCGGGCGCAGCGATCGATCCCAACCGCATCGACATCGATTTCGGCAAGCTGGCGATCTGCCGCGACGGCGGCCGTGCGCCCGGTTACGACGCAGCCGCGGCACACGAATTTATCTCGCAGCGCGAGTTCTCGATCTCGATTCAGTTGCACCAGGGCTCAGGCTCGTGCGTCTTCTGGACCACCGATCTGACCCACGAGTACATCCACATCAACGCCGACTATTCGACGTAGCGCGACTTTGGCAGCATTACTTTGCCCGCGGATGCGTCCTGTCGTAGACCGCGGTTAACTGCGCGGTGGTGAGCTGCGTATAGCGTTGCGTGGTCGATAGACGCTCGTGGCCGAGCAGTTCCTGAATGGCGCGCAGGTCGGCGCCCTCTTCGAGCAGATGCGTGCCGAATGCGTGGCGTAGCGTGTGCGGATGCACGTCTGAGGAGAGTCCGCGCAAAATGGCGATACGTTTTACGATGCGGCCCACGCTGCGGGTTGTGAGCCGTGCGTCGCCGCCCTTCGCAAGGCCGCGCAACTGCAGATTCACAAATACAGCCGGCGTGCGAACGGACTTTTGTTCACCGGCCGCGGCCAGGCGCGCTTCGCGTTCCGCGAGATAGGCGCGCAATGCGGCAGCAGCCGCGTCGCCCAGCGGCACATAGCGCTGCTTCTGCCCTTTGCCGCGCACCAGAACCGCTTCATTCGCCCATTGAATATCGTCGAGGTCGAGCGCCGTCAGCTCCGCATTACGGATGCCGCATCCGTAGAGCATTTCGAGAATGGCCCGGTCGCGCGCCGGCCAACTGGCGGCGTCGCCGCTCACCGAATCGACCACGCGATTCATTTGCTCGATCGACGGCACGCGCGGCAGGTGCTTGGGCAGCCGCGGCGTGGAGACAAGCGAGGCCGCATTCTGCTCGACGTATTTATTGCGCGCCAGCCACTTGAACCAACTGCGAATCGCCGCGAGCGCCCGCGCCGCGGAGGCTTTCGACAATCCGCGCTCGTAGAGCGTGCCCAGGAAAGCGCGAATGTGTGTGTGCTCGATTTGCGCGATTTCCGGGGCCCCGCCGCGCTCTCGGAGCCAGATCGCGAAGCCGTGCAATTCGCGCTCGTAGGCGCGCAGCGTATGCGCGGAAGCGTTGCGCTCGTTGGCCAGCATTGCGAGGTAGGACTGAACCAACGAATCGGCCAGCGAGTTGTTGAAACTGGCCGCGGGAGCAACCGCCGGAAGGGCCGCGGTGGCGGTCATGGCTGCTCCTCGATGACGGTTTCTCTTGCAACGAGTTGCGGACCGGGACGCGCGGACTCATCCGTTTCCGACTCGGCCAGCCGCCCGGTCGCGCGCGGATGGAACTCACGATGCACAGCCTTCAGGCGACCGAGTGCCAGGTGCGTGTAGACCTGGGTCGTCGAAATGTCGGCGTGGCCAAGGAGGGTTTGCACACTGCGCAGGTCCGCGCCGTGCTCCACCATGTGTGTGGCGCAACTGTGGCGCAATCCGTGCGGGCTCGTAGACTGATTCAGGGCCTTCACCAGCCGCCACACCCATTGCCGCGTGAGCGGCATGCCGCGCAGCGAGAGAAACATCCAGGCCCGCTCTTGCCGCTGCGCAAACAATCGCGCCCGGCCCCTGCGTGAAGAGCTGATGCGTTCGAGATGCGGCCTTCCCTCGCGCAAATACACTTCCAGAGCTTGGAGCGCGGAGCGTCCCAGCGGGACAATACGTTCCTTGTCGCCTTTGCCGCGCACTTGCACGCGGCCGGCATCGAGAGCAAGGTCGCCGGTGGTGAGCGACACGACTTCGGAGACGCGCAGTCCGCCCGCGTAGAGCAGCTCGAGAATGGCGCAATCGCGCAGCGCGGTTGCTTTGGCCTGGGGATGCGACGCCGCGAGCGCGGCCCGCTCCAGCATTTCCGTCACCTCCAGCAATACGGATTAACGAAGGTGTCAGGCAT
>CAVXOO010000422.1:0-6886 GCA_963762945.1 uncultured Acidobacteriaceae bacterium
GTTGACGCCGACGGCGATCTGGGCTGGCGCGTGAGAGCTGCTTACGCCGAAGAAGCACAGCAAACTGAGTAATCCGAGGAACTTGAGCAAGCGCATTCTTTACCTCCGTAGTCTTCGCGTAGGTTAGATAGATGCAGGTTGTGCCGGAAGAGCAGGCTCGCGCGAGTTATTTTTTTCGGACCCTCACGCGGATGCCCGGGACCGAGTCCGTAATGTGCGCCGGAGAAACTGTGAAAGCCGGTCCCTCGCATCGGCTTCTCACCGCGCACACCGCATCGTGACCCGTACACTGGGAAAAGAGGATTTCCCGAATGCAATGGTCGGCTCAATTCCTGCTCTCCGCAGTCTCCGCGGCGCAGTTCCCCAAGGCCGAAGCGCCGGAGATCGCGTTCCTTGGCCGGTCCAACGTGGGCAAATCGAGCCTGCTCAATGCGCTCGTGGGCGCGAAAGCCGCCAAAGTCTCGAACACGCCGGGCCGCACCCGCGCCATTAATTTTTTCTCCGTCTCAGACGAGCGAAGTGCGCAGAAACCGAAGTTGATCTTTGCCGACCTGCCCGGCTACGGTTACGCCAAGATTTCGAAATCGATTTCTGCCGAATGGCCGGCCTTCATCGAACCGTATCTCGCAATGCGCTCGACGCTGGCGCTGTCGATCTGTCTCGTGGACGGCAATGTGCCTCCGCGCCTTAACGACCGGCAGTTACTGGATTGGCTGCGCTCCGTCGGCCGGCCGTTCCTGGTCGTTGCCACCAAGATCGACCGCGTGAGCGGCAACCAGCGCACGAAAAGCCTGGCGGCGCTGAAACGGTCTCTCGAGGTTGACGAGATTTTGCCCGTTTCGGCAAAGACAGGTTACGGGATCAAAGAGTTGTGGCGGAAGATTGCAGAAGCGGGGACGAAAGAGTAGGGAGCGGAGTGTGTAGCGCCGGTCTCCAGACCGGCTGTAGTGCGGGCGTCCACGCCCGCACACGTCAAACCCGACTGCAAAATCTTCGTGGGTCAAGGTTTTTCCGGCTTAAAGCCATGCCTCTCCTCCACGCCGCGAACGTATGCACAAATCTCATAAGGAAACCTAATCTCACCGCGCGCCACGCGCACACTCAATTGCTCGGAAAATCGATCGGCGAATTCGCGCTGCGTTCGGAGCATGCGCAGGCCTTCCGCCAGGCGGCCCAGGTAGCGCGGGGCCAGGCGCAGCCAGCGGCGAGCAGCCCAATCGCTCGCGTCAAAACAGCTCAGCGCAATTGCATCGAGCAGTGCCAGATCCGTGTGACGCGCCGAATCTGCCCGCCAAACCACGAGCGCCGGAGCTCCGGTAAGATCGGCTTCGTCGCACTCGCCTTGCTCCAAAATCCGCGCTTCATCAAGGACCGCAACCGCAACATCGCCGCGAAAAAGATCGGGCGCAACCCCGCGCGCAGTCATCTCGCTCTCGATCGCGGCTGGCTCCATGGCCACTGACACCGCAACCGTCTCGCGCTTGCGAAGCTGGTTCTTGAGAATGCGCAGCGCCTCGTCGAGCGAAGTCACCAGGAAGTCGGCAATCCCATCGCGAACCGCCTGCTTTTGCGCGGCGCGGTCTGCCGATGCGGCCAGCGTCGCAGTGCCGGAGATGTTCGCGGCCACTACCAGCGCGCGGCCTTCCGCGTCGAGTTCGCCGGCATAGAAGAGCTTGCCGCCGAGGCCGGATTCCGCATCGGCATTCCCGCGCGCGATCAGCTTCGCGTAGGCATCGGCCACGCGCGCGCCAAAATCGAGAACCGCCGGAGATGGAGCAGCGAGCGCCACGAACTTATCTTACCGGCCAAAACCGGGGAATTCAGGCCGAGGCTCCGATCGCACTCTTGCCATATCCCGCGCCTTGGGTCTACCTTATATGTATGCATCGATGTCGCTAACGCCGTCCTGGTGCCAGCTGCGATGCTGATGTGCGCCTGAAGCGCGCGCGATTTTCTCACCCGAAAAGCTGCACCAATCCCCAATTCCCACACACGAGAGGTCCGGGCGTTTGGACCCGGCAAAAAGGAGATCGTTATGGCGCGCATTGCCGCGAATGTTACTGAATTGATCGGCCACACCCCCCTGGTGCGGTTGAATCGTGTGGCAGCCGGACTGCCGGCTACCGTCGTCGCCAAGCTCGAAAGCCAGAACCCCGCATCGAGCGTCAAGGACCGCATCGGCTTTGCCATGATCGAGGACGCCGAGAGACGGGGCAAAATCACGCCCGGCAAAACCGTGCTCATCGAGCCCACTAGCGGCAACACCGGCATCGCGCTGGCGTTTGTGGCCGCGGTCAAAGGCTACCGCCTCATCCTCACCATGCCAGAGACCATGAGCCTGGAGCGCCGCGTGACGCTGCTCGCCTACGGCGCGGAGATTGTGCTCACTCCCGGCCCCAACGGCATGAAGGGCGCAATCGCCAAGGCCAACGAGATCCTGGAGAAGACGCCCAACGGCTACATCCTGCAACAATTCGACAACCCCGCCAACCCGGCGATTCACCTGCATACCACCGGCCCCGAAATCTGGGACGACACCGACGGCGCGGTCAACATTCTCATCTCCGGCGTCGGCACGGGCGGCACCATCACCGGCGTGTCGAATTACATCAAGCCCAAGAAGGCCACGTTCAAGGCCATCGCCGTCGAGCCTACCGACAGCCCTGTGCTCTCCGGCGGCAAGCCCGGCCCGCACAAGATTCAGGGCCTCGGAGCCGGCTTTGTGCCCAGCATTCTCGACACCAAAAACATTGACGAAGTCGTTCAGGTGACGAACGACGAATCCGTCGAGACGGCGCGCCGGCTCGCCAAAGAGGAAGGTCTCTTTGTCGGCATCAGTTCCGGCGCTGCTGTTGCTGCGGCGCTCAAAGTGGCCGCGCGGCCTGAGAATAAAGATAAGTTGATTGTGGTCGTGCTGCCCGACTTCGGCGAGCGCTATCTGTCAAGCATCCTGTTCGAGCCGCTGCGTCAGCAGGCGCTGGCCCTGCAGGCAGAGCCAATCGCGGTACCGGCGTAAGAAAGGCAGGGAACAAGGGACCAAGGGAACAAGGGACCAAGGATCAGATCTGATCAACAACGGTCTTGGTTGGCGGTTTTTTGTTTTCTTGTTCCCTTGGTCCCTTGTTCCCTCGGTCCCTGTATTTCTATGTCCCTGTTTTCCCGCATGCACGATGACGTTGCCTCCATCATGGAGCGCGATCCGGCTGCGCGCACGCGTCTTGAAGTGCTGCTCTGCTATCCCGGCCTCTGGGCGGTATGGATTCACCGCGTCTCGCACTGGCTCTGGCGTCGCAAGCTGCGCCTGCCGGCGCGCGTTCTGTCGCAAGTCGCCCGCTTTTTCACCGGCGTCAACATCCATCCCGGCGCGCTTCTCGGGGCCAGGCTCTTCATCGACCACGCCACCGGCGTGGTCATCGGAGAAACCGCCATCGTGGGCAGCGACGTGACCATGTACCAGGGCGTCACGCTGGGCGGCACCGGCAAGGGCCACGGCAAGCGCCACCCCACCGTCTGCGACGGCGTCTTCATCGGCAACAACGCCAACATTCTTGGCAATGTCACGGTCGGCGAAAACTCGCGCGTGGGCGCGGGCTCCGTCGTCCTCTCCGATGTCCCGCCGAACTCCACCGTAGTCGGCGTGCCCGCGCACATCGTCTACTCGAACGGCCAGCGCGTGCTCATCACCGACCCCCACGAGATCAAGGACCCGCTCTCCGACGCGCTCATCGCCCTCTCCACGCGCGTGGACGATCTGGAAGATCGCCTCGGCGCGCGCGATCACCGCGCCAAGCCCTTCGCCGACGAAGAAGCCGAGCGCTCCGCCTATCGCGTGGAACTGGATCGCCTGCGCGTCTACGTGTCCATGGGTGAAGGAATTTAGGGACGAAGGCATCTAAGGGGCGAAGGCATCTAGCAATACAGCCCCTTGAAACGCCAAACGGCAGCGCCAGCCCATCAGTTGATCACAAACACCGTACCGCCGCCTTTCGTCCCACCGTAGTAAGTCGTGCCATAGAGGTTTCCGGCGCCGTCTATGATCAGTCCCGCGATCGGGGCCAGCGCGTCAGTAGCGTTTGCCGCGAACGAGTACAGAACAGTTTCCGTGCCGGAGGCGTCGATCTTGAAAACCGTGCCAAAGCTGTTCGCTCCGCCCACTTCGGTTGTTCCGTAGAGATTTCCGGCGCTGTCTATAATCAGGTTCGCAAACGGAGACTGCCCATCGGTGGCGTTTGCTCCGAAGGAGTGGAGTATCGTTTCCGTACCGGAGGCGCTGATTCTGAAAACCGTACCAGTGTTTGGGCCGTTCGCTCCGCCAGTTGTGGTTGTTCCATAGAGGTTTCCGGCGCTATCCATGATGAGACCCGCCTGCGGCTCCTGCCCATCGGTGGCGCTTGCTCCGAACGAGTAGAGAAGACTTTCCGTGCCAGCGGCGTCGATCTTGAAACGGTTCCGAAGTTATTCGCCCCAGCGAACAAGGTCGTTCCGTAGAGGTTCCTGGCGCTATCCATGATCAGACCTGCCAGCGGATACTCCCCATCGGTAGTGCCTCCGCGGAAGGAGTAGAGCACTGATTCCGTGCCAATGACGGCGATTTCGAAGACCGTACCTACGCCGTTCGCTCCACCATTTTCGGTCGTTCCATAGAGGCTTCCGGCGTTGTCCATGATCAGACCCGCACACGGGGTCTGCCCATCGGTGGCGTTTGCGCCGAACGAGTAGAGAACAGATTCCGTGCCCGAGGCGCTGATCTTGAAGACCGTTCCCAGGCCGCTCGCTCCACCTTTTTCGGTCGTTCCGTAGAAGTTTCCGGCATCGTCCATGATCAGTCCCGCATTTGGGGTCTGCCCATCGGTGGCGCTTGCTCCGAAGGAGTGGAGAATTGATTCCGTGCCCGAGGCGGTGATCTTGAAGACCGTGCCCAGGCTGTTCGCTCCGCCCTCGTAGGTTGTTCCATAGAGGTTTCCGGCGCTGTCCATGACCAGGCCCGCATACGGCTTCTCCCCATCGGTGGCGCTTGCCCCAAAGGAGTAGAGAACCTTCTCCGTGCCGGTTGCGCAGGAGACGTTGATTCCCGTCACATTGGAAGAGCCAACCGTGCCGCTGCCGTTGCTCACCGAACACGCGATTCCGGGCGTGTGTGACTGTACCGTAACCGCATAGGCGCTGCCCGTGTCCAGGCTCATCGGGAAAGAGAATGTGCCGTTGGCACTGACGGTCAGCGCGTCCCCTCCGTTGTCCTGGAGGTTCACGCTTTCGCCGGCGACGAGCCCGCCAAGGGTGCCACCCAGCGTGTAGGTTGTGTTGCCGCCTCCGCCACCGCTGCCGCCGCTGCCGCCGCTGCCGCCGCAGCCGATCACGGCCAGCATCGCCATGCAGACGAGCACTACCTGGATTCCACGCAGAAGATTCTTCTGTATACTTCCTTCGCTTTCAAAATAGTTCATATCCGGTCGCCACCAAAGAAAAAGTCAGGATTTTCCCTTTTGAGATTTTTGTAATCTTACATGATATGCGCCCTCTGCGCATCCATGCTCAATGCACATCCACTGACCGATCGCCCTCGTACTCCATGATGTGAAAATAGCCCTCCCAGCCGTTCCACATGGCCGGTGTGGGGAGTTTCGCCATCGGATCCTTCAGGTGGTCGGCATACGCTTGCACCAGTTCGCGCGTGCGATAAATGCCCGCCAGCCAGTCGCCACGGTACCAGTTCTTCCATTTGCCGTACTCCGCGGCGTGCATCGACGTCAGGGCTTCATCCAGAGACTTCAGTGCATCGCCAGCTTCGGCCTGCGCCTTCGCAGTGTCTCCCGCATCCATGTCCTTCATCGACTGCGCAACGTCCAGCAGCATGCGATTGCTCTCGCGATTGATGGTGATCATCGTCAGGATCGCTTCCTGATAGTAATCGCGGCGCGCGGGATCGATCAGGTTCCTGGCGGCGAATGCGTCCTTCCACACCGCATCCCATCGCGGCTGCGCGTCGCCGCAATCCGCGATGTCGCGATCGATCAGCAACTCGCGGTTCTCGTCCGACGGCTCCGGCAATACGTGAGGCTGCGTCCATTTCGGCGATTGGCTGGGAATCGCAATCACCTGATGCTCGCTCAGCGAATCCAGAATCAGACGGCGTGCTTCATCCTGATAGTATTGATCGCCCGTGGGGATCGGCACGCTGCTGGGCGGCTCGGGAGGCGGCGCGACGCCGGCCGAAGTCAACCGCGGCGCACCGAACGGCGCGCGCGGCGCCGGCGCTGCAAAATACTCCCGATAGAGTTTGGTCAGCGCATCTGCCGATTTTGTGCCGAACTCCTCCGTCGCCCACTTGCGGTAATACGCGGCGTCCGCATCGTCGCCCTCCGCAACTTGAACGCCGCCGGCGGTCTCAGCCACACCGCCCCACGCCATCTCCATCACCGCGCGCGCGGTCATCGCCACCGGCCGGATGTCACTCGTGTTCACAAGAAAGTAAGACGTCGCGCCCGCATTGATGAACCGCCCGATTTCGGACTGGATCACGTTGACCGAAACCATCTCCGAGAGCTGATTGGCCTTCCCGTTCAACATGGCCACGTGAAAGTACATGCCTTGGCCGGCAGCCACGTTGCCGCCGTCCTGCATGTCGCCGTAGCCGGTATCGGCCCACACCAGCGAAACCTCCGGAGGAATCTTCACGTACCCCTCCTGCATCAGCCGGTTGCCTTCCATCCACAAGTTGGAGATGAACTGCGCATTCGGAAAGCGCGCGCGCACGATCTTCATCTGATCCGCAATCGCATCGCTGATTCTCTGCCCCAACAGCGCATCGTTGTTGCGCACGCTCGGATCGAGCGCATCGTAGGGTTCATAGCAATACGAGAATTCTACGAAGGACGCACATAACATA
>CAVXOO010000423.1:0-3619 GCA_963762945.1 uncultured Acidobacteriaceae bacterium
TCAAGAGTTTCGTGGGGATTGATGGTGTTAACGAAGTTCAGGCATGATGATCTCTGGCGGCAGGAGCACAGTGGCTGGGGTTCCATCTTCCTCCGCGCAGCAGCTTGGGCTGTGCTCTTTTATTATTTACGCAACACGGCCAATAAGGAATTGCAAGCAATACGCGAACCGAGCCATGCAGCACAAGAACATTACAACGTTCGGGGATCGCAAGGATTTCGTCCGAAACCAGGAAAAAGAAAACATCAGCCGGCGGCCTCCTTTTTCTTCTTGCGGCCGGGATGCACCCACCAGGCTACGCCGATGCCGACCAGATAGAGGGCCAGCATGGGAAGGGCGTAGATGCACATGGTCCAGGGGTCGGGGCTGGGGCAGATGATGGCGGCGACGATGAAGACCGCGAGGATGGCGTAGCGGATGTTCTTCCACAAAAAGCGCGGGCTGACGATGCCGAAGAGGGCAAGAAAAAAGATGAGGATGGGCAGCTCGAAGCTGACGCCGAGGCCGAGGATGATGGAGAGGAAGAAGCCGGTATACTCCTCGATGGTGACGACGGGGTTGAAGTGGCTGCCGAAACCGATGATGAGGATCTTGAGCGCGCCGGGCAGGACAAAGAAGTAGCCGAAGCCGGCTCCGATGAGGAAGAGGCCCACTGTGGCGGCCATGAAGGGAACGACCAGGCGTTTTTCTTTTTGATAGAGGCCGGGCGCGATGAAGAGCCACACCTGATAAAGGATGAAGGGCGAGGCGAGAATGGCTCCGCCGATGAGCGCCACCTGCAAATAGAGGTTGAGCGGATCCATCGGATGGGTGTAGTTGAGCTTGATGCCGAGCCTGGTGAGCGGAGCCTGGACAAAGCCGTAAAGGCGCTCGTGGAAGGCGTAGGCGACAAAGAAACCAATGGCGAGATAAATGGCGGAGTGGACGATGCGCTTGCGGAGTTCTTCGAGGTGCTCCATGAGGCTCATGCCGGGCAACTCGGCGCGCTCGGTGACGGCCTTGCGGGCTTTCTCGATGGCTTGCTCGGGATCAACCATGGTGCGTAGCCGGCTCCGTCGGTTTGGATTGACTGGCTTGGTCGGATTGATTGACGCCGCTCAGGTTGTCGCTGGCGGCAATTGGGGTGGCGGGCGGATCGAAGAGATCGGCTTGTTGCGCAGGCGCGCCGGGCCGGTTGGTGGCGACGATTTCGCCTGTGGACGGCGGCTGAATGCGCAGACGGGCGGCTTCGGCGGCGGCTGCAGTCAGGTCTTCAGGCCGCGTGGTGTTGGCGGCCAGGTCGGGATAAGTCGATTCGCCGGGATAGGGGCTTGGGGCGGGCGGCTCCGTGGACGGGTAGGGCGATTCCGATGTGGAAGGAGCGGAGTTTGCGGCGGGCTGGTCTAATTGCGGAGATTGCGGGGCGGCAGCCAAGTTCTTTTGCCGCTCCTCGTCTGCCTTTTTGCGGCGGTCGGCTTCCTCAGACTGGCGTAACTCCTCTTCCATCTGGAATTTGAAGTCGTTCGAGGCCTTGCGGAACTCGTACATCAGCTTGCCGATCTGGCGGCCGATCTGGGGCAGGCGACGGGGGCCGAAGACCACCAGCGCCAGCACCATGAGGATGAGCGTATCGGCCATGCCGATGTTGGCCATCTCGATTGTCGGCGGAGTTCCCATGAAGGTTCATGATAACTGGCGGCAAGTGGCGCGAACAAACGGAGGGCGCCAGGCGCATTAAGTTACAGCAGCGTTACAATAAAGAGAAATGGGACGGCGCGGGCCGGGACGCGATTGCAACCGGCGCGATTCCCGCGGCATCCCATGGAAAGACGGGCTGCAACAACCCCGTGAGATTTCCGGGCTCGGACCTTGTCCAAGACCAGGAAAAGATTCACTGCAGCCAGCTGGAAAGCTTTCAACATCCCCGTCCGCCGAATCTCGTATTTGGGCGGACTGAAGGCGGAGAATTGTGACCCTGGTTCTGGACCGAGCAAGTGCTGCCTCCGCGGAGGCAACTGCGACCTGTTCACTGGAAAACTATCTGGCGCTGCCGGACCACTCGATGGACGCGCGGATTGCCGCGGCGCGCGCCAAACTGGGTGCGACGACGGTGATTCTGGGCCACCACTACCAGCGCGACGAGGTAGTGCGCTTTGCGGACTTTACGGGCGACAGCTTGAAGCTGTCGAAGACGGCCGCGGCGACGGGTGCAAAGTACATTGTCTTCTGCGGCGTGCACTTTATGGCGGAGAGCGCGGACATTCTGGCGCAGAACGGCCAGCAGGTGATTTTGCCTGACTTGAACGCCGGCTGCTCGATGGCCGATATGGCGGAAATATCTCAAGTCGAAGACTGCTGGGATGCGCTCACGCGCGCAGGAATCGCCGGCGAGACGATCCCGGTGACTTACATTAACTCGACGGCGGCGATCAAGGCGTTTTGCGGCGAGCACGGCGGGCTGGTGTGCACCTCGTCGAGTGCGCGCAAGGCTCTGGAATGGGCGTTTGCGCGCGGCAAGCGGGTTTTGTTTTTGCCGGATCAGCATTTGGGGCGAAACACTGGGCATTCCATGGGGATTCCGCTTGAGGCGATGACGGTTTGGGATCCTTGGGCGGTGCAGATTGGGTCGTTTTGGGGCGGGCAATCGAAGGAGCAACTCGCGGCCAGCCGGATGCTCTTGTGGAAGGGCCACTGCGCCGTGCATCAGCGCTTTCTTCCGTCGCACGTCGATCAGGTGCGGGCGAAGTATCCGGGCATCGAAGTTCTTGTGCATAGCAAGACCAACCGAGCCAAGCAATAATACATATAACGACGTATTGCTCCCAACCCTTGGGCGCGCCCACCGCTGACCCAATTGTTCCATGGACCGTCTATTTAGTAATTCCTTGAGGAGGCATATTTGCCACTCTTCAGTCGTCGAGACCGAGGCGCCCGCTTCGGACGCTCCCTCACCCGCTCGCTTCCAGATTCGGCGGGGCTGCGCCGCCCGTGGAATCTCTGGCAGCCTCACGCCTTGTCTTCGTTTCTGGCCTCACAGTTTTGGCGCTCCTGATTCAGGGCTATCACCCGTCGGTTGACGATGTGGCCATCTACATTGCTGGCATCGAAAAGGTACTTCATCCGTCACTGTTTCCGGTTCTCATGCAGTATAGGTCTTGCCCCATTTCCGGCATCGTCCTGGTTTTCGCTGGCTCTCGGCTGGCTGGTTCGCGGACTTCACATCCCGCTTCGTTATGCTACGTTCACGAGTTACGTGACATCGCTCTGGCTGATGGTCGGTGCCTGCTGGCGCTTGAGCCAACTGCTCTTCTCCCCGGCTCGCGGTCGAGCGGGAGCCATGTTGCTGACTACCGCCACGCTGACCCTGCCCGTAGCAGGCTGGGCTATCTTTATATCTCTATCTTTACCCTGACGGCGTGCTGGTTCTCTACCCCGCTGACACTGTTCGCGATTGCGTTCGCCCTTGAGCGCCGCATGTTGGCTACTGCAGTTTGCCTTGTCGGCGCGTTTGTCCTTCATCCGCTGATGGCGGTATATGCCGTCGGTTATGTGGTTGTGCTGGCATTGGTGCGGGCTGACCGTCGGAAAGTACACGCCGCCTCGGCCGCCGGAGTCACGCCGCTTGGCCTGCTTGCATCCC
>CAVXOO010000424.1:0-4309 GCA_963762945.1 uncultured Acidobacteriaceae bacterium
GTCGAAAGCTGCGCACGCGTCAGGCAAACAGTTCCCTGTCGGCCTGCGGCCAGATGAATCGTCCTCGCTCCAGCCGCTTGGCAAACAGACACAGGCCATCTCCGTCCCACCACAAAAGCTTGACGATGTCGCCTCTGCGACCTCGGAATACGAAGACGTGTCCGGAGAACGGCTGCTGTTCGAGAACGGTCTGCACCTTCGCGCTCAGCCCATCGAAACCACGACGCATGTCGGTCACGCCGGCGGCGATCCATATCCTCGTTCCGGTGCGCAGTTCGATCACTTGCGCAAACTCTCAAGGATCGATCTCAACAGCACCGGATCGGCTCCGCTCTCCACGCTGATCAGGGCCCGGCCAGGAAACTCGATGTGAATCGCGCCGCCTGGCTGTCGGCTGTGCCTTCGCGCCAACCTCTCCTGTATCGCTGGCCGCTTCGCAGGTAGCAGACAACGTGACCGGAAGGAGCGCCGTAGATGCCGCCGCGGGCTCGTTCAGTTCGCCCCGCTTCAGTGCGCGGCGCCACTTGAACACCTGGTTCGCGTTCACACCGTGCGCACGAGCCACCAGCGCCACACTCGCGCCGGGCTCGAATGTCAGCTCTGCAATCCGACGCTTCTCCGACACCGTTCGCCACCGGCGAGGCCGACGCCCAGTTCCCACTTCCTCCTCATCACCCATGATGGCATACGTCGTCCTCAAACCGGACTCATGCCAGAGGGGAACTCAGGACGCTTACCGACTTCCTGCTTGTAAGGCAGGAGTCCTAAATCCGGCCCGCACTGCGTGCATCAAACCATTCATTCCAAAAGACTAACTCGCGTACTGCCGATCTAGGTTTATGCCACCGGCAGGAGTTCTAACCGGCCATTCCCGGCCTGGACACAATATTTGCACCTAGCTTGGTTATGCGCTGTGACTGCTATCACATAGCACTTAACTTAGTTCTGTGTATTGTTGGGTTGTAGGAAGGATGAAGCAGGCCGTGTTGCCATCGCGAGGTGAATTGATGTCTTCTGTCGCAAATACGCCTGCCGTCTCTACGCAGACGGAATTGAATCCGCTCCTCAATCAAGCGGCTCTGCTTGAACGCCTGGCCAGCCATCCTCATCCTCAGCGGTACGAGATAGCTAAGGCTGAAAAGGCGAAGGTCGAGCTGGCCAAGGGCCTCACCCACACCCCCAACCACATTGACTGTCCGGCCTGCATGGCCACCGACGAAATCCTCAAGGCCGACCCCGCCGCTATGGCTAAGATGACCTTCATCGAAGCCGCTGCCTACTGGCACCGAATTCGCTTAAACGATCCTGAGCTTAAGCCTCGTACTCATGAATCCGTCAACGGCAGTTTGAATGCACTCGGGAAATTTTACGGCCACTGCCCGATGCATAAAATTTCCTCGGGAATGATCCGGCAGTATCAGGATGCACGCAAAAAGAACGAACTATTGATGGGATCCGAGATCCGCCATCCTTGGACAAAAGCCGCCGGCAACTCGGCAATCAATCACGACTGCAACGTTCTCTCGCAGATGCTGGTCTTCTGTGGCCGCTGGAAGAACATCGCGGGAGAGTATTTTCCTCTCAGAATCAAAGGGTGGTCACCCATCCCTCCCATCATGAGCGAGAGCGAGGTGGAGGACTTCTTCGAGCGTCTCTTCAAGGCCAATGACGACCGCGCCAATCTCGCTTTCTGGTGCGCCAAGGCCACTATCAACACCACGGCGTCAGGAATCGAGCTTCGCGGTCTGCGCATCAAGAACGTGATGCTGGGTGATCTCGATCAGATGTCCCGCATCTACATCCCGGACGACGCGGTCAAGAACAACTCTCGCCCTCGGGATATCGTGCTGAACGATGACGCCCGCTTCGCCTTCGCGAACCTGTTGCTGCGGGCGAACAAACTCGGCGCAACAGAACCAGACCACTTCCTCTTCCCGTTTCGCGTGAACCGCAAGCAGTGGGACCCCACGCGTCGCGCGGCGCGTGGCTTTCTCAGAAAGAGTTGGAAACGGCTAAAGGAGGTTACCGGCCGTAAAGACCTGCGACCCCACATGCTCCGGCACCTCGCAATAACAACGATGCTCGAGAAGGGGGTAGACCAGTCGATGGCCAAAGCCATCGCGGGCCACGTTACGCAAAAGATGCTCGACTACTACTCGCATATTCGCGCTGAAGCCCAGGCGGAGGCCGTCGCCCGGATCGGTCAGTCGAATGTTATTCAATTCGCGCCCAGCCGGCGCCGGAGGGCATGAAATGCAAAACCGCTGTCTGCGTTGCGTGCCTCGTTCTCTCGGTCCATTCCGATTGAATCGAGCCATGGTTCGAACGGGACGAGCCCGCAACGGCAGGGCCACGCGCTCACCTAACGATCGAGCGCCGCCGCCGATGCCGATTGACGGCCATTCAAGCCTGCTCGGCCCCGAACCGAGATCAACCGTACGGACGACTACAACCTGACTTGAGGAGGAGTACATGAAGAACAAATCCAATGAAACTCGCGCTTCAAAACAGTCGGATCGCTCAATGGGCGATTCGCTCTCACGTGAACAAATCTCTGCGATCGTCACCTCGGCGAACTCCGACCCTTCAATGAGCATTGTCCGCGATGTTATGCAAGTAGTTCTTCACACTGGCCTGCTCTCCAGTCAACTTTCCAATCTCCGAATCAGCGATGTGGATATTGAAAACCTCCGCCTGCGTCTCGATTCTCATTCGTCCCTCTCGGAACAGCGCTTCATCCCGCTGTCGCCCATGGTGCTCGTAGCACTGATGCACTTGCATGACCTCAATCCCGAGTCAGAATTTGTCTTGGGCGACAACCGTTCTGCCCGCATCTCGTTTGTCCGCCGCTCGCTCCGTCAGCTGGGCGAACAAACCGGCAACCGGCATCTTCGGCTGCATTCCTTTCGTTCAACGTTCGCAGCCATGATGGTCTCAGCCGGAGTGGACATATCAACTCGGGCGCAACTGATGGGGCACTCGCTGGCCAAGAAGTAGATTTGGAGTGTCCGTCGCTCAGCCTCGTCACACAACGAAACAGCCATCGATCAGCCGTGAGTCCACAAATTGTGAGATCACGGCTGATTGCTTTCCTGGCTACGCGGCCAGCGCCGCGGGCAATCTAACCCCCACTTGGGTTTCGGCGATTTCGGCTTTTGGGAACGTGGCCACCGAACTTTCCCACCGATCCTTCAAATTTGGATTGATTCGAGACTTTGTCGAGTCCGGACTGCTCATCGATAATAAGAGCCAGCAACCACGCTTGGTCAACGGAGGCAACATGACCCCGGCAAAACCTCGTTCCGCAACACACACCGGGGTGACCATATCGGGTTCAATGATCGCGGCCACGCCAATGCCCAACTGCGAAAGAGCGACTGCGATGCAATATTCACCGGAATGGGACTTGTCATCGATCCCAGAACGGGTCTTCGCCTCTGAAAGGGCTAGGCGGGTTGCCGCCAAGCGCAAGAAGTTCGGCGCGGTCAAACTCGCACCCTGCAAGGACTGCGGAAGGCTTATCAACGCACGCCAGCGTCGCTATCCATGCCCATACCATGTGGCACCACCTTCGGCGGACGATCCAACACGCGTCAGGAAGAGCCGTGACGAGGTAATATTGGCCCTTGCTCTGGCTATTGCCGAAGTTGGCCATCAGGGGCCTGGCAAATGGCATGCAGAGAAAACTGGCCGCCGAGACATTACATTGTCATACACCGCAGATCAAAAGGCCCTGCGAGGGACTGGTTTGTCAGTTTCAAAACTGGAGGACGCGATGATTGGTAAGGTGTGGGCACGGTACGGTGGGCCGAAAATCTTGGCGCATGCCGGTCTTCCTGTGCCTGACATGATCGGAGCCATTCATAGAATCATGGATGGCACGATTTCATTCTATGTGATTATTCCGTGTGGAGGGTAAGCCTTTATTATTGAAACTGTTGAAGAACTCTTCGGCGAGCCGGGCTTTTTGCGTCAGCCATCTAAGTCCGGAGATTTCAGATTGAAGCCGGGCCTCGCTCACAGCTAAAATCCCCGTATCGAATTCTCTTCATTGATCACCTCAATTCCGACTCCAATTCTGTCTTTCCCCTCCGGGTGAATCACCAGAGATCGTTCTTAATCACGAACAGTCTGCCACAGGCCTTGTGAGTAGTGGGGATTATCAATCCGGAGATCCAAAACTAGGGTCTCACCATGCCCATGGCCAAAGATCGTGCGTCTGGACGGTGACAACTGAGCCGGTCCAAGCCCCATATACGACGTGTAGAGAGGAAGCTTTGGACATACCTCCGGTCGATGTCCGATGATT
>CAVXOO010000425.1:0-7542 GCA_963762945.1 uncultured Acidobacteriaceae bacterium
TCTTTTATGATGGCAAGAAGGAAAAATCAGGAAGTAAGAACTCAAATGAGATAGTGATTCAAATTAACAATACATTGCAGGGATATCCCTGTTTGAAAAAGTATAATCCCTCCTTGCGAGTCTCAAACAGACTTCACTTGGTTGCCGAATATAAAAGGAAAAATTCCACACTGTCGAAAAAGTGAGATTTGTGAAATCAACAATTTATGAAATTATTTTGGGTTCCAGAGAATCTCGCCGATTTTCTTATCAACTCTTGCGTTTAGAAGAATGGTTGTCTCAATATACGGAATATCGCAATAAAGCGTTTGGACGGCTGCGGGACCCAGGGTTACCTGGTCCGTTGCAGCCTGGGCTCCCGAGGGGAGCAGACTCCCGCAGCTTCTCACCCGAACAGATTTGTTTGGCAGTGGGCAGAGTTTTAGAAGCCCGTGCTTTTTTGGCATGGGCAAGAGCGGTTTGCGCGGGTTTTTCCGTTGCGCAAAGCAGAGATTTTTCCGAGGGAAGAGAAGAGATGTCGACCTTTATTCCGAGCGGCAAGGATATCAGCCGCAAATGGTTTGTGGTGGACGCGAGCGGCCAGACGCTGGGACGCCTCGCGACCAAAGCCGCCAGTGTGCTGAGCGGCAAACTGAATCCCCAATATGTGCCTTACATCGACATGGGCGACCATGTGATCGTGATCAACGCGGAGAAGATCGTGTTGACGGGGCTCAAGGACCAGAAGAAGCTCTACCGGCGCTACACGGGCTTTCCCGGCGGTCTGCGCGAGGAGTCGTTTACGCGGCTCATCAACCGGCGTCCCGAAAAGGTCATCGAAGAGGCAGTGAAAGGCATGCTGCCCAAGTCCAAAATGGGCCGCGCGATGGTTTCGAAGTTGAAGGTGTACAAGGGCGACAAGCACCCCCATGCGGCGCAGATGCCGGTGGAGATGAAGTAGAGCAGCTATTAGCTTTTAGCCATTAGCTTTTAGCTCGCTTTTGCGGGAGCGAAATGCTGAGGCAAAGCGCACAGAAACGCGAAGAACAGGGTAGAAGCGAGACAAGCTAATAGCTAAGAGCTAATAGCTAACGGCTAGGAGAAGCATGGCAGATCTGGTGCAGTATTACGGGACGGGGCGGCGCAAGAGCGCGATCGCGCGCGTCTTTCTGCGTCCCGGCACGGGCGAGTGGAAGGTCAACGGCAAGAAGTTCGAAGAGTACTTTGTGACCGAGCAGCAACGCGTTGCCGCCAAGAAGACGCTGGTGGTGGCCGAACTGACGGCGAGCTTCGATGTCCTGACCACACTAAGCGGCGGCGGCGTTGCCGCACAGGCCGACGCGGTGAAGATGGGCATTGCCCGCGCCCTGATGGAGTTCAACCCTGAGCTGCGCAAGCTGCTCAAGGCCGAAGGACTCGTGACTCGCGACGCGCGCCAGAAGGAACGCAAGAAGTACGGCCAGAAGGGCGCACGCAAGCGGTTCCAGTTCTCGAAGCGCTAAGCGCTTCGAAGGGAATAGGGAGTAGCCAATAGGGAATAGAAATGGCGCGAGATTCGGCCTGTTTTCTACTCCCTATTGGCTACTGGCTACTCCCTGGTTTTACAAATCTCCCCGTGAGGGGAATAAATCCGGGCCAGGCAGAGCCCACCCGGATGCAGTCCAATAAGGAGGACCATTGGCCACCATCACCATGAAGGAGCTGCTCGAAGCGGGTGTTCACTTCGGGCATCAGACCAAGCGCTGGAATCCCAAGATGAAGGAATACATCTTCGGCGAGCGCAATGGAATTTACATCATCGACCTGCAGAAGACGCTCAAGCTGTTCAAAGACGCGTCGAAATTCGTCACCGAGCTGTGTTCGAGCGGCAAGACGATCCTGTTTGTCGGCACCAAGCGCCAGGCGCAGGATGCGGTTTCCGAAGAGGCCACGCGCGCTGGCATGCCGTACATCAACCAGCGCTGGTTGGGCGGATTGCTCACCAACTGGGTGACGGTGCAGAAGAGTGTGAAGCGCCTTCAGGAACTGGATGAGATGGCGACCGATGGCCGCTACGAGCTGCTGACCAAGAAAGAAGTCATCAAGCTGGAGCGGGAGCGGAAACATTTGCAGGCCAACCTTGCCGGCATCAAGGCCATGAAGCGGCTGCCCGACGCGCTCTTCGTGGTGGACTCGAACAACGAAGCGATTGCGGTCAAAGAAGCACGCAAGCTGGGCATTCCCGTGGTGGCGGTGGTAGACACCAACTGCGATCCCACGGTGGTGGATTACGTGATTCCGGGCAACGACGACGCGCTGCGCGCCATTCGCCTGTTTACCTCGAAGATTGCCGATTCGGCCGCCGAGGGCGTGAATCTGCTGAGCGACAAGGCATTCCGCGAAGAAGCTGCCGAGGCGGCGGCGGAAGAGAGCGTCGAGGCTGCTGTCGAGGCCGCGCCGAGCGAAGAAGTCGATCTGGAAGCGGCACTGGGCGGCGGCATTCGCAAAGCGCCTGCCGCCGTGGCGGCTTTGGTCGCCGATCAGGACGAGGCTGCCGAGGGCGCGCTTTAGTTTTTGAGGCGCGGAACCACGCGCACGCCGAGATCAGCGTGGCCGTTTGCGGTCTGCCGAAAGCGGACCTTCAAGTCAAGCGCCACGCTTTTCTTATGCCGGAAACATTCGCGGCGTAGAGTTGGATCGTAAATTTATAACCGCGACGCGTTCGCGGGGTCGGCTAAGGCCGGGGAAAAACAGAGAGAGATGACGACAGTGAGCGAAAAGATCGATGCGAAATTAGTGAAGGCGTTGCGCGAGATGACCGGTGCGCCTATGGGCGACTGCCTGAAGGCGCTGCAGGAGAGCAAGGGCGACCAGGAAGCCGCCATCGTCGTGCTGCGCAAGCGCGGCATGGCGTCGGCGCAGAAGAAGGCGGCGCGCTCGACGAACGAGGGCGCGGTGGGCATGTATATCCATGCCGGCGGCAAAATCGGCGTGCTGCTCGAGCTCGACTGCGAAAGCGACTTCGTGGCCCGCACCGACGATTTTCAGGAGTTGCTCAAAGAGATCTCCATGCACATCGCCGCCAGCGACCCGCGCTACGTGAAGCCCGAGGACGTGACGGCGGAGGACCTGGAGCGCGAGAAGGAGATCTATCGCGCGCAGGCGGCGGCGACCGGCAAGCCGGCTCCCGTAATCGAAAAAATCGTGGACGGCAAGATGGCGAAGTTCTACGAAGAGGTTTGCCTGCTGGAGCAGCCGTTTATCAAGGATCAGGCCGTGAGCATCAAGGAGCTGATTGCGCAGAAGGTGGGCAAGCTGGGCGAGAACATCACGGTGCGGCGTTTTGCGCGCTTCAAAGTCGGCGCGCCGGACTGGACCGTGGCGCAAACCAAGGCCGTGGAAGCGGCCGCGGAGTAACCTGTTCCGGATAAACGCGAACGCCCGAGGGGGATTCCCTTCGGGCGTTTTGCTTTTGGGAGTTCCTCGCGCCAGCCGCATCGAAGGACAACCGCAGATTCTTCGACTCCGCAAGACGCAAAGAACGCGCCTCGCTCCGCTCAGGATGACAGCTTGGGTTCAACTACCTGGCTGAATGCCAATTGCCGTTACGGCTCAGGCACTCGAAGGCCGATGCCAGACCGCGGCATCGAAGCTGTGGGCGCATTCGTAGCCTTCGTTGTTGTAGAGTTTGATGGCATCGCAGTTGGCCTCGGTGACGGTGAGCGAGATCTCCGAAGCGCCCAGGCGCATAAAGCTGAAGGCCGCCTGATCGAGCAGGAAACGGGCCAGCCCGCGGCGGCGATATGCGGGATGAACGCATACCTGGGTCAGGTGCCCGCTCTGCTCGCTGACGCGCGAACCCAGCACCAGTGCGGCCAACTCGTGGCTGGCGCGCTCGGCGACGACGAACGACGCCTGGGTGGCGAAGGTGCCGCAGCCGGCGTAGCGCACGATGTTGTTGAGAAAGCGCATGGAGCCGTGCACGGAGCGGTACTGATCGTTAATGGCGCTATCGGGGTGGTCGCGATAGGCCTCGCAGATGAGGCGCGCGGCCGGCGCCAGATCGGCTTCGCGCCAGGGACGGAACTCGAGATTTCCAGGCAGATCCATCTGGGGCCGGCTCCAGCGGCGCGCCAAAGATTGCACCAGGAAAAGCCGGCGCGAGACTTCGAATCCCGCAGCGCGAAAGGATGGAGCGAAGCGGCCGGAGGGATGAATCAGCAACTGCGACTCGATGCGGTCAACGTGCGGCGAGTTAAGCAGCAGTTCGAAAAGGTGCTGCAACAGCGTTTCTTCGCGGGGGTGGACCGGGCCGGAGCTTCCGTTGCCGCCTTCGCGGGCGCCGGAAAATGCGAAGACGTCGCCAATCACCGCCTTGGTCTCTTCGTAGACGCAGAAAACGTAGCCGGTAACCTGGCCGGATTCGATGGCGGCGTAACCGGGAAGCATGCGATTGTCCAGGTACTGCATCAGCAGCCGCGATGAGGCGCGATAATCCCAGTGCAGGCGCTCGGACCAGATCTGGCTCTCGGCTTCGAGCAGAGGACGCAGCACGGGCGCCGCGAAGTGCCGGAGGTCGAGAATTTCCATGGTCGCGTTCCGTGCCTGCATTGGTCTCCGATCCCCTCGGGATCCGGTTTGCCGCCGATCGCGATTCTCGCGTGGTCGCGGCTGCGTCATACGACGCCCGGTTTTACCCTCCCGGTCACTTTGCCACGTTTCCACGCTGCGCCGCAAGTCGGTCGCGCATCCGGCGTGAACTTACTGAAGCAGTAGGGGGCAGACGATGTCGTAAAACGGCGGTTCCGGCTCGGGCTCCGGCTTCCGCTTGAACAAATCGAAAAATCCCACGGGCGCTCTCCTCCTTTAGGTGGTGTTATTAAACAGTTCGTTGAAAAAAGGGGCCTACGGTCACGGATCGATCTTCCGATCGCTGTTGTCCCCGGATTTCTTGATTTTTTTAACCGCATTAGCGGTTGAAATCCGGGGACAAAGGCGAGCGCTCCGCTGCTCCAGATTGATTCCGTGCCTCTTCGGCAATTTTTAAAAAACTGATTTTCTGGTAGATCAGGGTAGCGGGCTTAACCAGGTGCACAATGTTACTTAAACCCAGCAAAGTTGGGTCGGTGAGCTCAACCAAGTAGACAAAGGTACAATCGTGGCTCGCAGTGCTGCCCTTTTGGCAGTTATTCCGGCTAGAACGCCCGAGTAGGCACATATTAACTGCCTTTCGGCATTTAATTTCGGACAATTGTTCAAGGCAACGCATATAAGGCTGCCTCTTGACAGCTGCGTCCTCACATAAGGCCTCCTGCAGGTTACTGCTCCGCGATTAGCTCGTACAGCGTGCCGTACGTCTGTCGATCAGTGAAGAAGAAGACGAATCTGTTCTTGCTTGCCCACTTCGATGGGGGGCAGCTCATTCCGTCCGGCTGCGAATGCCGTGATGAAGGGATAACGGATTCCGTCATCGGTGCTGGCGGGCGAGCCGCCTTGCTTCTTCACGTAGCACAGGACGTCTTCGCCGATCGGTACCTCGGGCGTGACCACAATCTGGACCGTTTTGTGCTTGCTCAGCCAGTTGCTCTTGTAGCGAATGGAGTAGCGAATCTTGGCTCGCCCGGCGCTCACGGCAATGGCGTTGTCCCCACCAGGCTGGAGCAGTAATAACGGGCTGATGCTGCTCTCCAAACAGGCGTAGACGGTATAGACGGCCGCCCCGACGCCCTCGATACGGAAGGAGTAGCCATGGTTGGCTTTGAATTCGGCCCGCGTGCTAGAGCTTGAGACTGCGGGGCTCCGGCTCTTGGCCATGCAGTGGCTCTGTCGTACGGCCGATATAGACAGCGTCCACACCAGTCGGCCAAAACCAGCGCAGCGTGCAGCGGTCGTTCTGAATCGTACGGGTCAGCCCGGTGATGATGGGTGAGCCCGGATCTGCCAGCTGGAATCGCATGCGTTATCCCTCCGTTGGTTCTTGAAAAGGTACTTGAAGCTGCTTGCCGCTCTAGAAGCCCCGATGGCGACGATCGCGCACCGGACGGTCTTCATCGTCCGCCGGTCGTCCGGTACGAACAGCGCGCCGGGTCTTGCCCGTGCCTGTGGTCTGGCCGCGGTTATTCTCACGAACAGGGACCAACAGGGGGAAGAGGCCGATGAAGAAGGCGATGATCAATAGTGCCGCCAGTCTGGTCAGGCCATCAGTAAAGCCTGCGCCGGAGAGGCTGTTGTCGAGCAACCAGCCGCCGATCAAGCCGCCGACTCCGCCGCCGATGCCGAAGCTGCGGGCGAGATAGCGGTTGTCGAAGAAAATGCCCATACCGACGCCAATCAATGCTCCAAGTGCAGCTACAGCCAGGATGCGGAACCACTGGTAGAACGTGCTGTTCGCTGACGGCCGTCTCGTTCGGTCACCAAGGTTCGGTCCTCGACTGACTCATCGTAGAGCGTCTGATAGATGAGTGACAGCTCGTCTGCTTCTCGCACGTCATGGTAAGAACCGCCGGTTACCGAGGACATCGACTCCAGCGCGGCTACGCCAGTAGCGTATCCAGCGCCAGACCAATTGTATGCAGGACGATCTTCTGCTCCACCAAACGGTCCAACTGATCCTGAATATCTGCATCGCTCTGGCCATCGGAGAGCAGGATTGCCATGACGCCGCGGTCGCTATTGGAACGGGCCTCAATCAGCTGAAGCGTCTCCTCGAGCGCTGCTGCAAAATCGGTCCCGCCGTCGACCGTTGCAGGCCGTCGATGGCGGCATAGACTTCCGTTCTGCTCGATGCCGGTCCATCGGGGTGAACGGCTGAATGACCTCTGCCTGATCCGTGAACACGACAACTGCCACCCGGCTGTCGTCCCGCAGCCGGTCAACCAGCTCGCGGGCTGACGCGAAGCGATCATCGTTCGGATCCGTCTGCAGCATGCTGCCTGAATTATCGATGACTAGCACATAGTCCCGCACTTGCCGCTCCCCGCCCAGATGCAAGCCATACAGCAGCTGGAACAAGCTGCCGCCCAGGAACATCAGGACGAGCGTTGCCGGCACCAACAGCTTCCAGGACAGATCGGTGTACCGTGCTCGCCAGGAGGAGCCGCTCGGCAGTGGCTGCATCAGCTCGGCGATCAGGCAGCAGAGTCCGATGGACAGCGCAACCACGCCGAAATACAGACCGATCAGGACGGCGCGCGGCATGCTGTCGCCATAGACGCCCAGTAGCAGCTCGCCTAGGCACAAAGCCGATGCCCGCGCCCAGCAGGCCGAGCATCAGCAGCAGTACATTAACTTTTCGTTGCATGACATTCCCCTTCTCCCATTGGAGGTTGAACACGCATCTCAAGCGTGATCCGGCGCCGCTCTGAAGCTATAGCAGCTCCGGCAGCGTCTCGGCATTTTGGCCGTGGAGCTGGTAGCCGTTACGCAGATACGTCTCGTAATACATCTTGTTATTTCGATAGTAGATCAGGTCCTCAAGGTGGAATCCGCCCATCAGGCTCAGCTTCTCCACGCTGCTGCTGCGCTTCTCGTGGACGACACCCAGCTTGAGCAATACGTAAACCGAACCAGTAGAGTGCACATAAC
>CAVXOO010000426.1:0-14337 GCA_963762945.1 uncultured Acidobacteriaceae bacterium
TGATGGCGGCGGATTCCATGTTGCGAAGGGCAAACAGGGCGCAAGCTGGAAGCCGGCGACTTCACCACCAGGCTGATACCAGGGGCTTCGGCGAGTCTGGCGCTTGAGGCGTAGTCTTTCAAGGGGAATCAAACGTCAGTCTCGCCGAAGGGGGGCAGTTCCAACCGTTGCAGCCCATTTTATGAACCAAATGCTACTATTCGTGATGCATACCATGCTGCGAAGATGGATCCGATGAGTAGCACTATAACTTCAACACTTATACATCGAATTCTCAAATGGCGATAACAGATAAGTGATAAGTAACAACATATACTCACAATGACAAGCATGATGATAACCGCCAAAACCCAATACAACCACATCGATGGGTTCACTCCGAAGCCCTTCAAGATGTCGAAGGGCAAGAGTTCACAATAAGGACCAGCCACCAACAATCCAAAGTAACATAATACCACGAGCAATGGGAAAATCAAGCGCCATAATATCCGCAATACCGGTCGCCTTTCGAGACGCCTTGATGTCTCGAATAGTTCTTTGACGCAGCGCGCATCAACGATGTAACTCATACTGAATAAATCAAAAACTACTGAGCCCCCAAAGCTATTGCTGGCTGTGGAACCGGTCGTATAGGTCCAGGCAGTGGATTAGGAACCCTTGAAAGGATAGAACCCATACAACATCCGCACGACAGCATTTTCCCAACGTCTCGAAGGGGTTTCAATCCAGCACATTTGAAACAGTCACCAACGCCACTCATTATCTCGGAGCCCGATGATCCGCTTTGTATCCCACCTAAAATTGCTCCTGAGAGACAGCTCGTTAATTCGTTCAAACCGGCCTTGTTAAACACCGCGTTCCAGAGGCAGGAGGCAAGGTCGCTTCCTGTTAGCCCCGCACAGGTCCCATCGTGTATAGCATCATAAATGTCCCACGCGGCAAAAGCACCACAGGCAATACAGCATACCGGCAGCCAAGCAAAACGGCCATCAGGATCAACCGTATATGTAGGCGAGTTCATCACAAACTCGTAAAGATCATTCTCGTTATTTAAAACTTTGTGAGTGGGCTGCCACATAGCCTGAAAACCAAATTCCCCCAACGGGTCTCTGTTTGGCCACTTCCCCCGACCCGATGCGGTTTTGTAGCCGCAAGCTCCGCAACCTGTTGCGATTGCGCAGCTTCTCCGCCGTCGTGTTGAAAAGCGACCCGATGCGCCCCGGCAAAAACCCTGGACGCGAGTTTTGCGGGGGGAGGTCGGGGACAAACGGGCGCCGCTGCAGACGATCAGCGGCTAAAGGGGCGAGCAACTGGCTGTTCCCGTTTCCACGCCCGTTAAACTACCCGTTTTGACCCCGGTTGGAAAGCGGATTTATCCCTTTTTCCGTGGGCCTTTGCATTTCCAGTTCTTGAGGGGGTATGAAAAATGAAAATAATGTTTTTGAGCTTAAATTCCGGTCTCGCCTGAACCGCAAGCGTCGTTTGCGGCGAGCGCGTCGGGCTGGCCATGGAGTACCCGAGGACGTGATGGGCGTAGAGGACCTGGACCTCGTCGGGTCGCATCCCCTCGTGGTGCAGCTCGATCAGCATGCGGGTCAGCTCCTCCAGGTCGGTCTCCCGGCGGACGAGAGGGATCCGATCCCTCCTCAGCCATGTCGGACCCGACGCGGCGGATCGGGGTCCAGCTCCTTGGACCGGAAGAGCTGGCGTCGCAGACGACAGCGGATGGCGGACAGGAGGTCGAGCACGGCGTAGGGGCGATCCTGCCCGGACCACTCCTGCAGCACGAGCCAGGTGGTGGAGAGCAGCTCGCCGAAGAACTCCTCGCCGTCCCGCCATTCCCCACCGTGTCCCCATTGCAGCTTCCCGGCCACGGTCACCAGCCCCGGGATCAGGGCCTGCACGAGCATCCGGCAGATGAAGGGGTCGGCGTCGGCCTCGCGGAGGAGGACCCGGATCAGGCTGGGCGGCCTCCTCGCGCTGGACCCGGCCCGTGGCGCGCCGCATGTGCTCGACCAGATCGCAGGGCGTGGGACAGGGCGGGGGACCGGTAGCCGGTCCGAGGACGAGCAGGGACAGGCCCGGATCGCGGCCGGCAACGTCCCGGAGCGACCTGACGGCGGCCCGGGAGCGGCCGATCGATTTCCACTCGGCGGCGAGCTGGTCGATGAGCGCGACACGCGGTTTTGAGGGTGGGTGGTGATGGACATCACGGGAGCGTCGGCCTCCTCGCTCCCCCGATCCCTCCCACCGCGGCCGCGGTGACCGGGCGCCTCCCGGGCGACTCCAATCGTCCTGGTCGGCGATAGTGTGCCGCCGATGGACATCGACGAGTTCTACGAAGCGGACCCCCGCCGGCGGGCCTCAGCCGAGCTCGAGCTGGGCTCGGAGTGGCTGGGGAAGGACGGGGTCCAGCACGAGCTGAACTACGTGGAGGACACGGGCGAGCTCTACGTGTGCGCGAGCCACAGCCCCACGTACGTGAGGACCCCTTCGGGGGATCCACGTCTCGGATCCCCCGGGGTACGAGAACAAGATCACGGTGCACGTCATCGCCAAAATCGGTTCGGTCGACGAGCTGCACAAGATCCTCGAGGGCTGGCCCGAGGCGATGCGCGAACAGGGCGACCAGGGCACGCACTGGCTCGGCCAGCGCCTGCTGGCGGCCGGTGTCGCCGTGGGCCCGACCGGGCGACCCCATTCGGACAGTTAGGTCGGCGGCTCCAGGTCGAGCATCTTGGCCAGGAGCTGGGTGGCGATGTTGTCGGTGGCCATGTCGGCGTCACCCTCCATGTCCTCCCGGTCGAAGACGAGGTCGGAGAGCCGGTACATGACGACGGCGAAGCGGAAGCCCGAGAAGATCTCGTAGTAGAAGATGTCCCGCATGGGCCGGCCCATCAGTTCGGAGTAGCGGCTGCGATGGTGTCCTCGTGCGAGCCGAAGCCGGCCGGGCGGGGCACACCGAGGCCCTCGGAGAACTGCCGGTCGAAGTAGAGCCACCAGCCCAGGTCCAGCTCGGGCTGGGCCAGCGAGGCCATCTCCCAGTCGACGACGGCGGCGGCGCGGAAGTCGTCCCAGATGATGTTCCCGATGCGGCTGTCGCCCCAGCTGATCACCACGTCGCCGTCCTCGGCCGGCTTGTGTCCACCAGCCATTGCCAGGTCGACTCGATCACGGGGACCTGCTCGCCCTTGGTGGCCCAGTCGAGGAAGTCCGGTAGTAGGACAGCTGCTGCTCGAGCCCCGGCTGGCCCCGGGGTGGGGGTGCTCAGCAGGGTCGAGCCCGAGGGCGCGCCAGTCGGTGCGGTGCACCGCGGCCAGTGCGTCGATGCCGCTCCACCACATTATCCGCTCCTGCTGCTCGGGGGTGGCCTCGATGACCCAGCCGTCCATGGTGTAGGGGATGTTGTCCGAGGGGACCAGGCCCTCGACGTGGTCCATGGAGAAGAACGGCACGCCGAAATACTGGAGGTCGTCCTCGTACCACCCGAGACGGGGGAGGGGGACGGCCGAGCCGCCGTCGGCCAGGGCGCGCATGGCCCGGTACTGGGTGGAGAACCGGGCGTCGAGGAAGAGAAGGTGCTTGGTCGGCGCGACCCGGACCTACGAGGTGCTTCTCCTCCCCGTCGGCGGCGTGGGTACGACAGAGGATGGTCTCGTTGGAGAAGCCGTTGGAGCCGGGGGCCTGGATGTCGAAGACCTCGGGCCCCGCACCTGTTGGACGACTTCGTCGCCAGCCAGCGCGAGAGGATGGAGGCCACCTGGCCGGGGTCACGCTGGCTGATGTCGGGCACGGAGCGGCACTGGACCCACCACCCGGCCCGGCCGTGGGAGGGCCGACGCCGCCCGCAAGAAGCACGCGGTGGCGGGCGGGTAGCGTCGCCGGGCGTGCCTACAAATACGTAACTGAAGCTTGAAGAAGAAGAAGAAGGGACAAAACAGGGTAGTTTCAAAAAAGAAACCTTCTTCACAAAAACCACTATCTCTTTTACAAGTATTTGACACCTAAAATGTGAGTTTTCAGCAACCCAAAAGTGGATTGCTTCTGACTAAAGAAAATTATTGAAGAAAGTTTGGACGATCAGAAAACTTGATGCATTGATTAAGTTGAGAGATTGACATATATCTAAGGGCAAAGTGGTCGGAATAATCACTGCGGACGACCTGTTTTATAAAAAGACCTAAATAAACTAGCAGTTTGTTGAGATTGTCAATATTCTCCAAAAAGTCCCAGTTTATCTATAATATATATTAAAGCTCCCGCGCGGCGTAAAACAAACTCTCCTGAAGCTAAAGAGAAAATGCGTTTGGGACGCAATACAAGAAGCCATCTACTTCTGGGTGATTTGATTTCATCCATCGTGAAGAACAAGGTCTTAGCAGAGACTTAAGGCAAAGGCGAAGTCCATGAACAGTAAGAAGAATGGGCTATTAAAACTCAAGGGGCAAGAGGCTCTCATTGATACCGTAAGAACCGAACTGAAAAGCGGAGCACCTTGCTATTCCTACCTTCGAGCTTGCCAAGAAACTCGAACTTACCGGGTCTCAAAGTGCTCGAACAATACGTAACGAGCCGAACAAGCAGCGGCGAAGGCCATTGCCGTGGTGTTAAAGGCGATCTTCGGTTGAAGCGTTCACCAGAAGATGCTCAATTGCTCAGCGATCGACGACCACGGCCACGCGCGTCTGCTGCAGCATGATCTCGGAAACCCAGATGGCGTATGGATCGGCAGTTTTCCGCCAGGGAAGGTCGCGGGCATTCTGTGCGTACCACCCGAGCAAACGGCTGCGGAGCGCAGCAATTTTCGCGGGATCGTCGTCGAACTTCGCCATAGGAAAAGACTACGGCATCGGCCTGATTCATAACCTTATTGGCGTGTTGTCCGGGAAACGTTGACCGTCGAGCGTGAGAACAAACTAAGGTTGCGTGGAGCGGACCGGCCCGAGACATGCGAAGAAATTCGACTAGAAGCAAAACCCGATCGTTATCGCAATCGGCTTTAAATCCACCTTGAACCGCGCTTTGATGGAGACTCCGTGAAAAAGACTCATATACTGCTTGCACTTGCTGTGTTTGCCGCATCGGCAAATGTGCCTGCGCAAACCAAACAAATGGCGAGCAACAACCTGCCGCCAACTCCGAGCGCCATCACTACAGCGTCTCCTCATACGCGGGTGCAGCCGAACCTGGTGTCCAAACCGTTTTCCCGCATGGCCTTTAGCGGCGGTATGTCGTCGCTGGGCGTCAACATGCAAGCGGCTGTGCTGGCCAACCGTTACATGAATCTGCGCGGCGTGGGAAATTTCTTCAACTACTCGCTCTCGAACATTTCAGCCAACGGCTTCAACGTCAATGGCAAGCTCAACTTCGCAACCGCTGGAGCCTCGGTGGACTTTTATCCCTTTCCGCGTCACGGCTTCCGCATCAGTCCCGGCGCGATGTTTTTGAATCGCGACCAGGCCACGGCCAGCGTGACGGCCGCCGGCGGTACGTCTTTTACTCTCGATGACGTCACTTACTACTCGTCGCAGGCCGATCCAGTCACCGGAAACGGAGGGATCAGCCTGAACACCCAGAAGCGTGCCTTCACTATCACCACGGGATGGGGCAACATGATTCCGCGGCGTGGGGGGCACTTCTCGTTCCCGTTCGAAGTCGGTGCGGCGATGCTCGGGGCGCCGGCGGTCAACCTGGCCTTCACCGGCGGTCAGGTCTGCGCGGACCCGCAGGGCACACAGGGATGCATCAGCGTGTTGGGCAATGCGCAGTTCCAATCGAACCTGCAGGCCCAGCTCACGAAATACCAAAACGATGTGAACCCGTTCCGCTACTACCCGATCTTGTCCTTCGGTATGTCCTACAGCTTTAAACTGCGCAGCCAGCCCAACCGCGTAACAAGCCCGCACTAAACGGCGCCAAGTGCTCCACGCCCGTCTTTTGGGATGTGGGATAGCACATGGCTAGCCCAAAAGTTCGCCCACAATCTTCGCCGCCGCCGCGAGCGCGGCATCGATCTGCGCCTGATCCTTGCCGCCGGCTTCGGCAATGTCGGGCTTGCCTCCGCCCGCGCCGCCGACGAACTTCGCCACCGCGCCTACCAGCTTGCCGGCCTGGATGCGCTTGACGAGCCCCGGCGTGACACCGGCAATGATTGCGACCTTGCCCTCGGGCTGCGCCGAGGCGAGCACTACTACGCCCTCGCCGAGCTTTTGTTTCAGGTTGTCGACCAGCGTGCGCAATTGCCCGCGCTCTAGCTGATCGGCGCGGTGCGTCAACACTTTCACGCCTTTTACTTCGACGGCGCGCGAGACAGCGTCGTCGAGTCCGCCCGCGGCCGACTTCATGCGCATCTCTTCGAGCTCGCGGCGCAGCTTCTTGAGCTCTTCTTCTTGTGAGGCGAATTTTGCTTTCAGGCCTTCGGAAAGATTCTCGGTCGATGGGACAAATTGTCCGGCGACCTGCGCCAGCTCGAAGTCGCGCCGGAAAGTATCGAGCGAACCCATGCCGCTGATGGCTTCAATGCGACGCACGCCGGATGAAACCGACTCCTCGCCGGTGAGCTTGAACAATCCGATCTCGCCCGTGGCCGATGTGTGCGTGCCGCCGCAAAGCTCCGTCGAGAATCCATCGGAGAGGCGCACCACGCGTACCTTGTCGCCGTACTTTTCGCCGAAGAGCGCCATGGCGTGGTACTCGCTCACGGCCACGTCGATGGGAATGTTCTCTAGCGTTTCGACTTTGGCGTTGGCCAGAACCTCGCGATTGACGATGTCTTCAATCTCCTGGAGTTCTTCATCGGCAACTTGCGCGAAGTGCGAAAAATCGAAGCGTAGCCGGTCGGGATGCACGGCAGAACCAGCCTGCTTGACATGCGTTCCCAACACCTGCCGCAAAGCCGCGTGCAGCAAGTGCGTGCCCGTGTGGTTGCGCTTGATCGCGTTGCGGCGGTCGCCATCGACTTGCGTGTTCACGTGATCGCCGATGGCGAGGTCTTGCTTCAGAATCGCCTTGTGCGCGCGCACGCCCTGCACGGGAAGCACGCAGCCGACGATTTCGGCAACTGTGGAATTTCCATCTATAGTCAGAAAGAGGCCGAGGTCGCCGACCTGTCCGCCGGAGTCGCCGTAAAAACTGGTGTGATCGAGGACGACTTCGACTTCGTCGCCGGCTTTGGCTGCGGGAACGCCGAGGCCGCCCTTCACGATGGCGAGAACCTCGCAGTTGGCCGAGTTCAGTTGGCGATAGCCCTCGAAGATCGTCTTCGGCAGATCGCGGAATGCGGGGCTGGCGCTCTTTTGTGATCCACCCTTCCAACTGGCGCGGGCGCGGGCTTGCTCTTCGGCGCGAGCCTTCTCGAAGCCTTCCATATCGAAGGCAATTCCGGCGTCGCGCGCGGCATCGACCATAAAGTCGAGAGGCAGGCCGAAGGTTTCGTACAAGTGGAAGGCCTTTTCGCCCGTGAATTGGCCTCGCATCTCTTCGTTTAGTCTGCTCACGCCGATCTTGAGCACTCGATCGAACTGCTTCTCCTCGGCTTCGACGACCTTGGCCACGCGATCGGCGGAGTCGATCAGTTCGGGATAGGCGTCCTGCATCAGGTCGCGGACGGCGTAGACCATTTCGAAGAGAAACGGATTTTCCTGGCCGAGGAGGCGGCCGTGGCGGATGGCGCGGCGCATGATCTTGCGCAGCACGTAGCCGCGGCCTTCGTTGGACGGCACGACGCCGTCGTTAATCAGGAATGTTGCCGCACGCGCGTGGTCGGCGATGATGCGGAGGCTGGCGTTGCCAACTAGGCTTGCCTCAGGGGCTAAAGCCCCCTCTTCTTTTGCTTCCTCTTCGGCACGACTAAAGTCGTGCCCTTTCAAAGCATCCGGCCTTGCTAGACCTGTCAGATCGGCTGCGCGGGTGATGAGCGGCGTGAAGAGATCCGTTTCGAAGTTGCTGACCTTGCTTTGCAGGACGGCGGCTACGCGTTCGAGACCCATGCCGGTGTCGATCGAGGGTTTGGGCAAGGGCGTCAATTTATAGGTCGTCTTGCCGGCCGCGTCGGTCACGGCGGAGCGGTCGAACTGCATGAAGACCAGGTTCCAGATTTCGACGTAGCGGGCGTCGTCGTGGCCGAAGGGTTTGTCGACACCGGGATTCTCGGCGGCCTCGATGCCCATGTCGTAGAAGATCTCACTGCAAGGGCCGCAGGGGCCGGTTTCGCCCATCTGCCAGAAGTTGTCTTTCAATCCGTATTGGAAGATACGGTCCTTCTTGACGCCGGTCTCGATCCAGAATTGCTCGGCCTCGTCGTCGCGCGGGACGCCGTTGGCCGGATCGCCTTCGAAGATGGTCACGTAGAGCTTGTCTTTGTCGATGCCGAACCACTCGGGACTCGTGATCAGCTCCCATGCGAAGCGGATGGCGTCGCGCTTGAAGTAGTCGCCGAAGGAGAAGTTGCCGAGCATTTCGAAAAAGGTGTGATGACGGCGTGTGAAGCCCACGTTCTCGAGATCGTTGTGTTTGCCGCCGGCGCGGACACACTTCTGCGACGTGGTCGCGCGCGAGTATTCGCGCTTCTCCGCGCCAAGGAAAAGATCCTTGAACTGGTTCATCCCTGCATTGGTGAACAGGAGCGTTGGATCATTGGCAGGCACCAGCGAGGAAGAGTGCACGCGGCGGTGCCCCTTCGACTCAAAGAAGCGCAGAAACAGCTCGCGTATCTCATTTCCCGAGCGATATTGCATGGCATAACCAGTGTAATTGGGCTCACCCCACGAACGAAGAGCAGCTCACTCCGGCGAGCCGTCCAGGGACATGGGTTAGGGTTCACGAGTTGTTGTGCATCCGGAGGGGATTTTTCGCGTCTGATGAAGGGGAGTAGGAGGAGATTCGAAATGGATAAGTTTGCATTGTTGGCGTTGCTTGAGGCCAAGCCGGGCAAGGAGGCAGAGGTTGAGGCGTTCCTAAAGTCCGCTCAGCCATTGGCGGTTCAGGAGACTGGCACCACCAGTTGGTATGCCGTGAAGTTGGGGCCATCGCGATTTGGCGTCTTCGACACGTTTCCAGACCAGGCGGGAAGGGACGCCCATCTGACGGGAGAAATTGCCAAGGCGCTGTTCGCCAGGACCGAGGAACTGTTTGCCGTTCCGCCGCAGGTGGAAAAGCTGGAGATTCTGGCGGCTAAGGCTCCCGGAGCCTGAGCTCCCTGCCGGCTACTCTTCGCGCGGGTCGGTATCGAGATCGTCAAGGGCGGCGAGCGATTCCTCGGGCACCTCCCAGCGGCGGAGGATCTTGTAGATCGTGCCGGTCGAGAATCCGGCTCCGACCAGGCGGCGCATCACGCGCGCCGTTTCTTTTTCGTTGGCGGGTTTTTTGATGCGTTTGCGCTCGAGGTGCTCGCGGGCCAGGGCCTCCTCGCTGGTTTCGGCGTAGCGCGCGGCGACGGCTTCCTCGATCACGTCGGCGCGGACACCCTTTTGCCGCAAATCGTTGCGCACGCGCCGCTCGCCCAGCTTCTCGTTCTCCTTGCGCAGGCGGGCGTAGGTTTCGGCAAAGGACTTGTCGTTCAGATAGCCGTGGTCTTTGAGCCGCGCGATTACCGCGCGGATTGCGGCTTCGCCGGTCGCATCCGGCGCGGCGCGCGCGGACATGAGGCGGCGCATGTCGGCTTCGGTGCGCATCTGGCGGCCCAGGGCCTTGACGGCGTAGTTGTAGAGGGCCGCTTCGGTGAGGAAGGCGCGAGGCTTTGCCGATTTTGAGGAGAAGGGCACGCGGGTTTTTGTCTTGAATATCCAGTCTATTTTGCGCGTTTTCGGGAGCAAATAGGAGCAGAATCAAGAATGTTTTAGTCTCGACCCTCGGATTCGCCTGTGATAAAGTCGAGGGACGGGCCGGCGGGATTCACACTTTCCCAAGAGTGGGTGCAACGCTCATCTTCCTCCGTTCGCCGCACTTGCTCATCTTTTTCTTGCGAATCCCGGGCCCAGTCGTTGCCCGTTCCCTCATCTGTGAAAGCGCCAGGAGGAGCCGTGTTTCAATCGAAGTCCGCGCAACCCCGGTCGGCTTCTACTCACAAATCAGCGACCAATCCTCTAATTTCTGAGCCAGCTTTGGGGGTCACATCCAAAGCCGATCATGCGCGCCTGCATGCGTCTGATCCGGGCCTGAGCAATGGCCTCGGCACCGCCGCTGCGGGACCCTCTGGGGACTTCAGCCGGATTCCGGTCTTTGGTCCGGACCGCACCTCCAGCTTCGAGCCCTGGTTGTCGCGCCTAAGCGGCGCGCGCCCTGGCATTCTCCAGACCAAGCTGGTTGTCGGATCTACGAGCGATCCTTTGGAACAGGAGGCCGATAGCGTCGCCGATCACGTGATGGGTTCAGGAACCGGCCGGGTATCGACTGCCTCGGGCCAGCCACAGCTCCAGCGCAAGTGCAGCTGCGGCGGAGACGAAAAATGCGCAGCCTGCGAGGAAAAGAAAAAGAAGCTGCAAACAAAGCCGGCAAGCGCGGCCAAGGCCGCGGGCACGCCTGCTCCTCCCGCGGTGCATCGCGCCCTGAAATCAGCCGGTCAACCACTCGATGCGGCATCGCGCTCCTTTATGGAGAGCCGCTTCGGACAGGATTTCGGCCACGTTCGCGTGCACACGGACGGGCACGCCGCCCAGTCGGCTGCTGCCGTGAACGCGCTGGCATACACAGTCGGATCCGATGTGGTCTTCGCGTCGGGCCAGTACTCGCCCGGAACCACCCAGGGGCAGCGGTTACTGGCCCACGAACTTACCCATGTACTGCAGCAGCGCGAAGATTCGAGCCAGCCCGTGCTGCAGCGCTTCGCGGCCTCCGAGGTGAACCGCATTGCGCCTACCACTCAGGACATGCTCGCCCAGATCAAAGAACTCATCGACGCTGCCACCACGCCAAACGGAGACCTAAACTGGGATTTCCTGGTTGAAATCTCCGGCGGATCTTCGGCGGGCCGCGCGGTGGACCAGGCGCTTGGCAGCAAGGACCCGACGATCAAGTCGCGCCTGCTGCGCCGTTACCAGTTCTCTTGCCGCTGCGGCCTTTTCGACATGCGGCACTTTATGCAGTTGCTCTACATTTCGTGGTTTGCAGCCAACTCAATGGGATCGGAGTTCCACGGCAACCGCGCCGCGACGCAAAAGGGCCGCGAGCACGAACTTAATTCGGAATCGGCCTCACGCTTCGGCGCCGAAGATACACCGAGCAACGCGATGGGCGCTGCCGTCAAGTTGTCCCTCGCTGCTATGCCTAAACCCGATGCGGTGTTCAATGAGATCAAGGACACACTTACGCGGTGCGACCCCGTGGACTGGACCAAGTTGAGCAAGCCCAGCCAGGACCAGATCATCCATTTCTACGGCGACCTGGTCCCGGACCCCACGCCAAAGAGCCCGGGCGACATGATCCCCAAGAACCAGAACTCGACCGCCGTGCCCGACATTCTGTCGATCGCCGAGTGCGGCGGCCACGACCGCTCGTTCCCTTATGCGCTCGATGACTCCGACTCGGACCGCAAGACCATTTCCGGCAAGGCGTTCGACAAGGGCTCGGCAAGCCTGACCTCCGACTCCGATATACGCGACTTCGTCAATACACAACGGCCTGAGGTGCTCAAGGCGCTCTCGGCGAGCGAGAAAGTCCGCCTGGTGACGCGGCTGATGAAAGGCTGGGTGAGCGATGACGATCTCGATGCGCTCGAAGCCATCTACAACAACTCATCCAGCGCGGAGAAAGACCAGATCAAAGCGGCTGCCTCGCCTGACGACTTGAGCGGCGGGCAGAGGACACGCCTGCGGGCGATTTACACGAAGTAGTTCTGCGCGCGGGGCGTTGGGACGGGCCTCACGCTAGAAGCTAGTGGCTGGAAGCTGCTTTCGCCGTCCACTGGTCAACCCAGTCGTTGACCGTCTTCCACCAGAGTTGCGAGTTTTGCGGCTTGAGCACCCAGTGGCCTTCGTCGGGGAAGTAGAGCATCTTGCTTGGCACGCTTTCGAGTTGCAGGGTGTCGAAGAGTTGGAGGCCTTCGCTCACGTCGAGGCGGTAGTCGAGCTGGCCGTGAACGACGAGCGTGGGCGTTTTGAAGTTTTTGGCGTAGAGCGAGGGCGACCACTTGCGGAATGGATTTTCGCTGTCGGGTTTGCCGTAATAGTCCCACGGGTGGCCGCCTTTGGACTCGGGCGTTTTGAACTCCCAGATGTTGAACCAGTCTTCTTCCGTGGTGCCGAAGGCGGACTCGGCGTTGAACATGCCGTCGTGGGAGACGATGCATTTGAAGCGGTTGGTGTGGCCGAGAATCCAGTTGGCCATGTAGCCGCCGTAGCTGGCGCCCAGAGCGCATTCGCGGTCCTTGTCGATAAATGGGTAGTGCTGCTCGGCGTAGTCGAGGCCGGTCATGAGGTCGGTGAAAGGCTTGCCGCCCCAGTCGCCGTTGATCGCGTCAACAAAATGCTGGCCGTAGCCGGTGGACCCGCGGAAATTGATCATGATGACGACGTATCCGTTGGCGGCGAAGAGTTCGGGGTTCCAGCGGTAGGACCAATCGTCACCCCAGTTGCCTTCGGGGCCGCCGTGGATCAGGAATTTGACTGGGTATTTCTTGGTCGCATCAAAGCCAGGTGGAAGAATGAAGAAGCCTTCGAGCTTGGTGCCGTCGGCCGCGGTGAACCAGAAGGATTCCATTGCGGGGAGATCGAGTTGGGCTAGGAGGGCGTCGTTGAGGTGGGTGAGGGGAACAGCCTTTGTGTACATCACCACAGAGTCGTTGAACACAATCATCTTCAGCTTTTTGTCATAAAAGGCTCCACCGGGCGACTCAGCAGCGTCTTGAAGCTTGAAGACCTCGCTCGGCCGTCGGACCGTCATTCCAGTAGCCAACAACTCGTGCACAATTCGGAGCGGATGCAGATCTGACCACTCGACGCCTATTGCGTTTGGCGAAAGGTCGGCCTCCGGCAAAGATTCCCCACTTGCGTCGCCGAACATGTCTGCTTCTCCGTGCAGCCCTAGAGTCTCCAGCGCTGCCCCGCCGTGATAGTCATAGCAAACATAGATAGCCTTCGAGTTGAACACCCACGCAAACTCATCGACCCAAAGGTCCGGATGAAGTTTGGATCTGAGTTCTCTGATCGTCTTCGCGGAGCGGTCGTAAAGCATCAGCCGGAACTTGTCGCTCTCATACCCCGCTCGAGCCTGGCTGCGCCACGCGAGGTACTTTCCGTCGGGCGAGTAGGCTGGGTTGAAGTTGCCGCCGGCAGATGTACTCACCTTCACGGGCTTCGCCGCCGGGTTCGTCAGGTCGAGGGTGTAGATTTGCGCGCTGGTGGAGATGGCTTGAACGGGGTCGGGATTGTCGGTGAAGGCGAGTTCCCTTGAATCGGGCGAGAAGTCGCAGCCGCAGCCGCCGCCTTCGAGCGAGAACGGAGGAACGTCGTGCGGGTCGTTGGGGCTCAGGTCGCGCATGACGCCGCTCTCAACCGAAACCAGAAAGAGGTGGGACCTTTTATCGCCGGTGTAGTGGTCCCAGTGGCGATAGAGGAGTTGGGTGAAGATTTGCGCTTTTACCTGGCTTGCGGCGAGGGCATTGTCTCGATCGGCGTTGCACTGGTTGCCGGTGGCGTAATCGGCGGTCGTGATGGAGGGGCAGTCGGGATAAACAGCGGAAGTGAAAACCACGGAGTGGGCGTCGGGCGACCATTTGGCGTTGTCGGCCTGGGTCGAGATGGCAGTGAGTTTGCGGGCGTTGCTGGTTGCGCCGGTGGCAGGGTCGAAGTCGGCTAGCCAGATTTGCTGGCCGCCATCGCGGCTGCTCAGGAAGAGGATGCGCTTGTTATCGGGCGCGAATTGGATGCCGCTGTCGCCGGGCTGGGCTACGGCGATCTTGAAGGGTTCTCCACCTGCTATTGCCTGCAACCACAGCTCTGGCGTTTTGGTGTTTTTTGCGAGGTCTACCGTGGTCACGGAGTAGGCGAGCCATTTGCCGTCGGGCGAGACGGCGGTATCGCCGAGGCGCTTCATGGCCATCATGTCTTCGAAGGTCATCGGGCGCTTGGGCGGCGCGGTTTGGGCCGGGGTCAGCGAGGGAAGGAAGAGAGCGGAGATCGCGAGTACGAGCGTTCGTGCTATCCCAGGTCTCAAAATCGAGACCTGGGGCACCCAGGGTTTGTGCGAGGGAGAGTTGCGCATGGAATTCCTCGTCGCGCGGAATGTATCGTGCCCGCGCGAAGAAGAAGTTTACACCTGAGAGACGGTGATCAGCGGTGAGGCATTATCCGGCGATTCGGGATCGGGACGGTGCGGGCGTGGACGCCCGCACTACAGCCGGTC
>CAVXOO010000427.1:0-4316 GCA_963762945.1 uncultured Acidobacteriaceae bacterium
TCGGGAGCTTCTGTGTCCGGCGCCGCGGTGACTGCTGTCAACGATCAAAACACACTCACCCGCTCGGTAAAGACCTCTAATTCGGGATTCTGGCAAATCCTCGATCTTCCCATTGGCACTTACGACGTCTCCATCGCAAAAGACGGATTTGAAACGGAACAAATCCCTCATCTGCTGGTGCAGGAATCCAGGACCACAACCATCAACATATCTCTCAAGCCGGGAAGCGTCTCGCAATCGGTGACCGTCAACGCCAACCCCATGTTGAACGCGACCGACACCACCAACGGCTACACGCTCGATAAGGAGCAGATCGCGGCCACGCCGCTGGCGACGGGCAGTTTCACGCAGCTCGCGATTCTGGCTCCCGGCGTCAGCTCGCAGTTCATCGCCGGAGTGGGAACCAATCAAGGCCTCGGCAATCAGAACATCTGGGCCAACGGCCAGCGCGCCACATCCAACACGATGACCCTGAACGGGGTGGATGTCACCAACCGTTTCAATGGGCAGACGGCCAGCGAACAGGTCTCGCAACGTTACCAATTCAACATCGGCGAGGGCAATACGACGGGCGGCGAGGCACAGGACAACATCGCCGTTTACGGCTCCAACGGCAACGGTCTGGCATCGCCGCCGCCCGAGTTCCTTCAGGAGATCTCGATCGCCACATCCATGTACGACGCACAGCAGGGCCAGACCAGCGGTGCGCACATCGGCATGGTCACCAGCAGCGGATCAAACGATCTTCATGGACAGGTTTACGGCCAGCGCGGCACCAATTGGATCAATGCCGACCCGTTCTTCTACAAACAGGACGTACTTCTCGGCTCACTGGAACCCCAGTATGTCGATCCTGAGCTGCATAAGTGGGTGGCCGGCGCAACTGCGGGCGGACCCATTATGAAGAACAAGCTATTCTTCTTCCTGGGATTCAACCACCTCTATACCTCCGACCAATACGGCGCGCTCTCGCAGTTCCAGGTTCCCACAGCACTCTCGAGCGACCGCAGCATCACGGGATTGACCGCCGCTTGCAATAGTTACGAAGCTGCCACCGTTTATGGAACGACAAAGACAGCCGGCGCCTGTCCTGCCAGTTCGAGCTGGAACGCGGCCTCTGTGGCCATGCTCCAGGCGCAGTTGCCCAATGGGCAGTACCTGATTCCTTCCGCGCAAAACACGTCAGTTGGCAACATCGCCGGCAAGCTGCCCGACGTTTCTTTGGTCGGCACCTCGCTCTTCAAAGGCGACCAGGCAACTGCCGCGCTGGATTACAACGCCTCCGGCATCGACCATATCGCGGCGAAGTACTTCTATCAGCACATGCCCACCAAGAGTCCTTTCGCCACCAGCAACTACGTCGGCTTCCCCGAACTTGAAGACAACGGAGCCCAGGTGGCGTCGCTATCGAACACCGTCAATCTGGGGCCGCATGTCAACTGGGTGCAGCTCCTTGGCATTTCGCGCCAGAAGGTCTACAGCAACTTCGCGCCCACTTTCAGCGCTTCGCAACAGGACATCACCATGCCCGTCGGCAACAGCTTTCCGGGCATTGAGTTGGTTAACTTCGCGCAAAACAACTCGGCTTCGCTTACATCGAAGCTTGGCCCCTACACTGCTTTTGTCGATTCCGGCTACTTCGAGAACCGCATCTCGCCCTCTTCGGACCTGATCTGGTCCCGCAGCAAGCATACGGTCACCGTGGGCGCCAGTTTCAGCTACGACCAGCTGAATATCCACAATCTCGACGAAGGACACGCCGAGCTCGAGACCAAGGGCTTTAATAATTTCCTTACCGGCAGCCTCTACTCCGGATCGGTCCTTGACGGCAACTCCAATCGTTACTATCGTTCGCACGACATTGGCGCTTACGCAATGGATAAGTGGCAGCTCCTGCCCAACCTGAGCATCTCTGCCGGCGTGCGCTACGACTACGATGGCCCACTAAGCGAGAAATACGGCAATCTCTTCAACTTCGATCCCTCGCTCTATTCGGCGACCGCCAGCGCAGTCACCAGCTCCGGCTTTGTCGTGGCTGGCAATAACAAACTCTACGGCACTCCTGGTGAAAGCGATTCCACACTGAAAGGGCGCCAGTGGGGCCTCGGTCCGCGTCTAGGCGTAGCCTGGGCGCCTAAAGTATTCGACGGCAAAATGGTTTGGCGTGCCGGCGCGGGCATTTATTACGACCGCGGCCAGTACTTCCAGTACCTCTCTCCGCCGGCAGGAGCAGGCATCAGCGGTCCCTTCGGCGTGACAGAGGAAGCCCCGTTTGCCGCTTACACCGACGAAACCGGAAACCTTAGTCAGCCGTTCTCGACTCTGGTTTCGCCAACGACCCCTGCTGAGATCGCCTCCATCATGCCGACGATCTCGTCGATCGAAACTACCTGCACCGACTACAACGTGTACCACCATGTGTCCGGAACCTACACCGGCTTTAACTGTAGCGACGGCCAGTCCGACGGCCCGCTCGTCATCGGCAACTACAACGTCAATAACAAGCTGCCTTACACCGAAGATTGGACCCTCGACTTGCAGTGGCAGCCCACAAACCACATGTCAATCGATGTCGGCTACGTCGGTAATCGCGGCAAGCACCAGGTACTGCCGCTGCCCTTCAATGAGCCTGTACTCTGCACGCCGGGCAACTATCAGAGCACAGCAGCCTGCAACGGCCAGCAATACTCCTATGGCGTACAAGTGCTAAGCACGGCTACGACAACCTCGTTGGGCGCCAAATCTACTCCGTACGCAATGGCCAGCGAACCCTACGATACCTATAGCGGCGGCAACGTCGACCTCCGCGTTCCTTACGTCGGTTACGATCCCAACTCAACCTCGTTCTCTGCCGTTGGCGTCTCGGCCTATGACTCCTTGCAGGCGCACTTCGAAAAGCAGATGTCGCACGACATCCAGGCCGGCGTGTCCTACACCTGGTCGCATACTCTCGACGAACAGTCCGACGTCGGCCTCTTCTTCACCGGAGACAACCCCGACGACCTGCGCACCTCCTACGCTGACGCCGACTTCGACGAAACCCACAACCTCACCTTCAACTTCATCGCCAAAACGCCCGATCTCATCAAGAACCACGGTAACTGGATCCACTTTGTCACCAACAACTGGTCTCTGCTTGGAATCGTGGTTCTCGAAAGCGGCCAGCCCTACAGCATCTACGACTACTCCGGCTCGGTGGGCGGGCAGTACTTCGGAGGCAACATTGAACTGCTCAACCCCGTCGTGCCCATTCAGCCGGGCATCAGTCCGAAGTCGGTCAAGACAGGAAAAACCGGTGCATTCACGGCTCCCGGCCCTGTTTACTCACCTGCTCTGAACGCCAACGATTTCTATATCCCGCTCGTCGCTCCTGGAGCTAACGGTGCGCCTCCATGCGACAGTACCACCGACGGCGGCAATGCCGGCCCCGGCGGCGGCTCGCTCTGCGATGTCTATGAGACAACCTTCGTCCCCGGACAGCGCAATATCTTCCGCCAGTGGCCACAGCGCCGCGCCGACATCACCTTCCAGAAAGACATCCCGTTCAAGGAACGCTACAACGTCAATTACCAGTTCGAAGTCTTCAACATTACCAACACGCCCAGCTTCGATGTCCCGGACAACGAGATCACCCTCAACCCTGACTTTAGTGAGCTCAACGGCGAGGGATACGGCCACCAGGTGCAGCCCGAATCAAGCACAACCGTCACAACCCCAGCCGGAAAGAACCAGAGCTGTTCGGGCAACTCCACCAACTGCGCCTACGAGCTCTACACGGTTCCCGGCGCAGCCAGCAACAAACTGGGTGTGGTGACCAACACCATCGGCAGCGCACGCATCGTCGAAATGGCGGTGCACTTCACTTTCTGATCTTTCTGGTGCGAACTACCTTGGGGGCCTGCCTCGTGCAGGCCCCTTCTGTTTTTCTTGAAATGCCTCCTCTAGCGCCAGATCGCGGATGCAAGAGGCCCCCAAGCTTACCCCCAGCCAGAAACAGCGCCGCCGCATTTCGCGCGCCCCCGCAGCCAAGTCGCGCCCGTTTCCTTACCAGAAACCGCCGTTTGGGAACAGAACTCCTCCCGTATACCATTGAAAAGCAAGAAATTTCTTTAAGTAAAACCAGTTTTGATGTTATGAAGGTAATATTACCTAAAGCGCATTTTCTTGCTGGTTCTTGTTGAATTTGTGACCTGATTCCCGTTAGATTGGATTACTCGCTTGAAGTGCTTGTTGGAACTTGCCTTTGGCTTGAATCACCTGAGGTTCTCCATGATCTGTCCTAAGTGCCAATCTGCCGCTGTTTCGACTGTGCCAGC
>CAVXOO010000428.1:0-5228 GCA_963762945.1 uncultured Acidobacteriaceae bacterium
TAGCCCGATGTGGTCGTGAAAGCGGTCGGCCCGCTTCATTGCAGTCGAGAGCCTGTCGTAAAAAAGGACGCGATTCGGCAAACCGGTCAAAGCGTCGTGCTCGGAGAGGTAGCGCAACCGTTCCTCGCTGGTGCGCAGTTCTCTTGTCCGCTTCTTGACGATATGACGCAAGCCCGCGATCCAGACAAGGCAAATCGCGACCACCAGCCTGATCGCACCAAATCCCTCCCAGGTGTGCTGCGGCGTCCACCACGAGGGGGCGCGCAGCACCGCGATGTCGTTTGCGTTCCGCAGCAGGATTTTTACGGATTCAGGCCGCACAATGCCATCGCCAATGCTGATCGAAAAGGCGTTTACCTGGGCACTGCAGATCCCCGTGACCCGCAGAAAACTGCCGTCTCTCCACGGCGGCAAAACGCTCTGCGGAATCTCGCGGGGCAGAACCACCGCCAAGAGAACGCCGTTGGCCCGCATCATTAACGTCGAATCGGGTGAACTGGAGTCCCGGCCCACCAATTCCGCATCGACCTCTACCAGCTTGCCGTCAAGGTCGTCCTTAAGGGTCCGGTCGGCGGTGACGGCGATAGGCTGAATGGGTGAAAGCGGCCCGTCGGACGGACGAAAGACCGCATATTCCAGCGTTGGCTTGAAAAAACGAATCGCGGGAAAGCCCACAACATCAACTTGCGAGCCGAGGGGCAAATCCGTGGCTTGAGCGGATTGCATGCAGAGGGGCGCGTCGCCGTCCAGAATGCACAACATGCGACCGGGCCAGTCCAGCGATACTTTTCCTTGGATGTGCACGCGATGCACCGCGCTGGCATCGGAGGAGAAACGGAACATGCCCAAAACCGGAATCGGTTTTTCGCCGAATGGATCGGGCGGAGCCGGCTCAACGACGCGCACCTCGTGCATCGATGGAAAGAATAGATGTACAGCCACCATCTGCCGCCGCTGGTTGAAGACGGGAGCCGTGTTTGCGGTGAGTTGTATCAGAGAGTCCACCAGCCGGTCGTAGTCCACCCCTGGTTCTGGCGTAGTCACTGCCCCAAAGCTCCCTCCTTTGGCGGCAACCACCAGGGAGACAATGTTCGGCTCCCGATGGATCGATCTCACACGGCCTTCCACCTGAATCCAATCCGAGTCGTAGACTCCCGAGGCCAGATCGTCCATCGTCACCTTGCGCGCATGGGCAGGCAGGCCCGGGTGGCCAACAGTTTTGATCTGGCTTGCTTCGACAATCGAAGCGTAGTCTCCAGGACCGGTGATGCCCACGACCTCCACAAGGTCTCCGGGACGAACGGAAAGAATAGGGAGACTTGGCACGGAAACAAAAACACAGCCGGAACCATCGCAAACAAAAATCACGCCCCGTCTCGGATCGATGTAGGGATGATAGTAGGTAAGGACGGCGCGAAGGCGCACGGGATATCCGTGCGCCGCCTCTGCCGGAGGCATACTGTGGACCGTGCGTGCGCTTGAAATGGGCTCAGCGGGCGGCCCGGCTGCGCGGAGACACACGGGATGGCACGCCCAGGCAACGGCCAAGAGCAGTGCAAACCCCAACTCCCCCGCCTTCCGCATTCTGGCTCCAAGGCACCCGCAGACGCAGCTTAACTCGCCGAAACCCTCTTCGTGCGCTGGCTGGCAGCCTAGTCGCAATCGACTATCGAGTTCATCGTCATTTTCGATGGATAACTACAGGCAAAATAGGTGCTGATGAAGATACCGAAGTGATTCTGGAATCCGCCTCGTTTTTTGACTTTGAACGTCTCACCCGCTATAAATGTTGATGTCATCGAAAGCAGTTTCGTGACATCGTTGCAGCCACTCAACGCGGCTGCGCAACTCACCACTGCAATCGCCAGGATGCTCGGGAAGGCGGTGAAACTCCGCCACTGCCCCGCAACTGTAAGCGCACCTGCTTCGCTGCCCGTCATTGTGACATTGGGGCGAAGGAGGTTTTTGAGCCAGGGCCTTCCGCCAATCGCGGATCTGCCCTTTTAGCCACTGAAGCTGGACCGGCGCGGTTCGGCTTTGGGAAGGCAGCTCGATCGCGCGAGTCAGGAGACCGGTCCTTGGGCGTAGCCATAGCTTTCACGTTCCGAGGGGAACGAAGGAGCCTTCATGCAGACTCTCGACTTCTTGCCCGCCGCTCTTCGGCGCATTTGCCGCGCATTCGCCGCAACCATCTTTCTCGTCCTCATTGCCGCCTCCAGCCATGCCGCCTCCGTCCGCGGCGTGGTCACCGACGCCACCGGCGCCAAGGTGACAGGCGCCAGCATCTCTCTCATCAGCAACGGAATGATCGTCGCATCGTCGGTCTCCTCGTCCGACGGCAGCTTCCAACTCACCACGGGAACCGCGGGCCGCTTCTTCCTCGTGGTCACGGCCAAAAGCTTTCGCCAGTTGCAGACGCCGGATTTCTACGCCGGCGCATTCGATTCGATCGAGCGCAATCTGGTTCTCGAGCCCGCATGGGTGCGCGAATCGATCGTGGTCGCGGCCACCGGCACGCCGACACCGCAACCGCAAACCAGTTCGGCAACAACCGTGCTCTCTCCGCTCGACCTGGCACTGCGCATAGATCTGGCGAGCGCCTTGCGGCTCATGCCTGGCGCTCAAATCGTGCAGGATGGACAGTTGGGGGCGCAGACTTCGCTCTTTGTCCGCGGCGGCGACTCCGACGATAACAAAGTTCTCCTCGACGGCATCGACATCGGCGACTTAGGCAACCAATTCAGCTACGGCCCGTTCGCCACTACGGCGGTTGAGAGCGTGGAGGTCTATCGCGGGCCCGACTCCACACTATTCGGAGCCGGCGCCATGACCAGCGTGGTCAGCGCGACTACTCCTCACGGCACCACCAGCTTTCCCTCTCTGCTGTTTGAAGCCGACGCAGGGAATCTTGTCACGTCGCGTGAGCAACTCGAGGTCGCTGGTGCGCACAAAAAGCTCGATTATCTCGGCGCCTTCAGTTGGCTCCAAACCGCCAACGATCTGCCCAACGACCAGTACCACCTGGCCACGACGGCAGCCAACCTGGGCTATGCGCTCAATGCCAACACGCAACTCCGAGCCACGCTTCACTATGGCGTGGATGCGACAGGCGATCCCAACGCGTGGGACTTTTACCATGTCGCCGACGACGCCACGCAAAAGGACCAGGACATCTTCCTGAGCGCATCCATTGACAACCAGACGACTGCCAGCTTTCACAACACGTTTCGCTACGGGCTCACGCGCAAGCGCGAGAAGTACGAGCTGTGGCAGCCCTCCGGCGCATATCAGGCGTACAGCAACTACTGCTTCAACGCCGCCTATCTGGGAAACACGGTAACCATCACCGGCGCCAACGGCTATTCCGCGACAGGACAGGCCGTGCTCGATTGTGCAGGCACGTATCCCAAACCGCCTTCGCAGCTTGTCAATAACCGCGATCACGGCGGCTACCAAGGCGACATCGCAATCACGCCGCACCTCGCAGGCCTCATAGGAATGCAATACGAGGACGAGCGCGGCGCGGAACCGGGCAGTACTTACTACACCCCCAAGAAACGCACCAACTACCTCGTTCCCCTCGCGGTGCACGGCGACTTCAAGCAGCGGTTCTTCTACGCATTAGGCGGCAGCTTGGAGCATTACTCTCTCTTCGGTTTCCAGGCCTCGCCTCACGTGGGTTTCAACTACTACGTGTTGCAGCCGCGCAGCGGCGTCTTCAGCGGGACGCGCGTTCTTTTCAACTTCGGCAAAGCGGTACGCGAGCCCAAGCTCACCGACCAGGATGATTCGCTCTACAGCTTTATCGCAACCTACAACCCATCCGCCATTCAGACTCTGCATATCGCCCCGCTCGCCGCACCCACGGTGCGCACCTACGAGGGCGGCGTCGAACAGGAATTCCTGAGCAAGCATGTCATCTTCCGCGCCAACTACTTTCACAATGAGTTCGGCAAGGAGATCGAATATGTCGGCCTCGATCTGGTCCCGGAACTGGTGCCCAACCTTAGCGCGGCCGCGCAGGCGTCGCTCGAGGAGATCCTGCAAAATAACTTTGCTTATGAGCTAACGCTGAACTCCGAGGCCTTTCGCGCACAAGGTTTCGAAACCAGCGTGGAAAGCGGAATCGGCGCCAATCTCTTTCTCCGCGGCGGCTACACCTATCTCGACGCTGTCGTGCAGCGCTCCTTCACCAACGACGACGAAACTCTCCTCGGTCCCATTCCGACTTTCAACGGCATCCTTGTCGGCCCCTATGCGCCTCTCGAAGGCGCCCGCCCGTTCCGCCGCGCGCCGCACACCGGCTACTTCACCGCCACGTATGCCAGCAAACGCTTCACCGGCATTTTCACTTCCGCCTTTGCCAGCCGCGCGGACGACTCAACTTATCTCGAAGGCGAAGATGCCAACGGCCTCAGCAGCCTTCTGCTGCCCAATCGCAATCTCGATCACGGCTACGCCAAGCTCGACCTGGGCGAGAGTTTTGAGATCTTTCCTTGGATGGATATATACACCGAAGAAGAGAATCTGCTGAACGATCAGCACGTCGCACCCATCGGCTATCCCAGCCTTCCCTTCACAGTTCGCACTGGACTTCGACTGCGCTGGGGACCGGGCAGCGGCCACTGAGATGGCTCAAATTTCAGGTGTCAGGGAGCAGGCCTGATGGGCTTGGCGAGCCGCCGAATCCATTCAGGATCGATGAACCCTGACACTTGCCCCGTTTCCGCCTTCTTTTCCACAGATTTGGTCTGTAATTGCCTGATTTCCTCAAGAAACTGAACCAAATTGTCTTTTCTCCCTCTTGGAATACCCGGCTACCCTGTCCTAAAATAGCCTCTCCTCAAGAGGGCCCTACCCCCGCGACTTTCGATCGAGGGATTCTTCGGTGCGCGTCTTCTACCCTGCTGAAGCAGAGCATCAAGACGCCAACGAATGCAGCGATTGCGAAATGATCGATGGCAACAAGCGGTTCCAAAATCGAATCGCCTGCTGTCTGCGAAGCATTTGTGTTCTTGAAAAAAATTTGCGTGAGGGCATGACAGCAGAACTGCGATGTCGTCCATTAAGCGAGCGATATCTGCCTCCGGCTCGTTGGATTAAGCCGCGGAAGCCTCGCCGCGCAAGCCGGCATCGCCCGGTTTACACGTCCTTTACCTCAGTTTCATCTTGTTTTCATCAACAGCTTGTAGTAGCAATACGTAATCGTAGTCAAGAAACAGGACATA
>CAVXOO010000429.1:0-6172 GCA_963762945.1 uncultured Acidobacteriaceae bacterium
TCTCGGCAAGAATTGCTGCCGGATCTTCAGAGCGCGGATTGTCGCTGGTAGCAACGACGAAATCGCTGCCCTCGCCGGCGGCCTGGCCCATCTTGGGGCGCTTGGTGCGGTCGCGGTCACCGCCGCAGCCAAAGAGCGTGATGACGCGCGCGCCCGCAGCCGCGGTCATCTGGCGGGCGAGCGCCGTAAGATTGCGCAGGGCGTCGTCGGTGTGCGCGTAATCCACAATCACGGTGAACGGTTGGCCCGCATCGACGGGCTGGAAGCGGCCGGGAACAGGCCGCAGCGTGGAAACCGCGGCGGCGAGATCGGAAAACTCGACGCCGCGCGCGTGTGCGGCAGTGAAGGCGGCCAGCAGATTGAGAATGTTCACTTCGCCTGCAAGGCGCGAGCTGAGAGATGCGGCGCCCGCGGGAGTTTCGAGTTCGATGCTGGCGCCGGATGGTGTGAGACGGAAGTTCGAGGCGCGCCAATCGCCTTTGCCGATTCCATATGTGCGGACATCCGCGCCGGCCTTGCGTGCAGCCGCGGCAAGTTCGTCGCAACGCGGATCATGCGCATTCAGGACCGCGACCCGCGGTGCCGGATAAGCAGTGCCGTCGAAGAGCAGGCGCTTGGCCGCAAAGTAATTCTCAATCGTTAGGTGGTAGTCCAGGTGGTCGCGTGTGAGGTTGGTGAAAACCGCAACGTCGAAAGCAATGCCGATCATGCGGCCCTGATCGAGGGCGTGGCTCGATACTTCAGTGACCAGCTCGGTGGCGCCGCGCGACACGCCCTCGGCCATTAGCTCGAAGAGGTCGCGCGACTCTGGCGTGGTGTGGATGGAGGGCCGCACTTGGCCGGCGACATGCGATTCAATCGTCCCGATGAGGATCGTGATGCGGCCAGCGGCGTTGAGGAGAGCTTCGATCAGGAAAGCTGTGGTAGTTTTGCCGTTGGTGCCAGTGATACCTGTCGAGGCAAGCGTGCGCTCAGGATGGCCGAAAAACGCAGATGAAGCTTCAGCGAGGGCGCGGCGGCCATGCTCCACCTGGAGGATGGGCAAGCCCGGCTGGTAAACGGTGAGGTGGTCGAAGGTTTGGGCCGAGTCCGTGATCACACCGAGCGCACCTGCGGCGAGGGCTTTATCAACGTAGCGATTGCCGTCCGTCGAGCCGCCTTTCATGGCGACAAAGACCGCGCCAGGAGCGACGCGGCGCGAGTCGTACTCGATGCCGGTGACAGGTGTATCGGAGCTGCCGGCAGAGCCAACAGCAGTGATTTCCGCGATAAGTTCATTCCAGATCATGCTGAGGTGATTTTAGATTGCGCCGCGCGGGGAGGGCGAATGGTGGGCCTGCAAGAGGCCGGAATTTCCCTTAATATAAGGATGAGGCGACTTATGAAACATCCAATTCGAATCCGTTGGGCGTTGGGCCTGGCTGTTTTTGCGCTCACCGCCGCAAGTTATGCGCAGTGGTCCAACCCGGCCGACGACGTTCCGGCGTATCACTCCTCGGCCCCGCTCAACATCCATTCCCTTCCGCCGATCCTGCACGGCGCGCAGCTTACGGGCCCGAATTTCCAATACCACTGGCAGGTGCGCGCCTACCAGTTGGCCGCGCAGATTCCCGGCGTCATTTATCAGTTGCCCTGCAACTGCCGCTGCGATCGTTCCCTGGGTCACACCAGCTTGCACAGTTGCTATGAAAACACGCATTCCACCGAGTGCGACGTCTGCGCCGCGGAAGGTTTCTATGCCTATTACAAAACCAAAGCCGGCTGGACGCCAGCGCAAATCCGCGCCGGCATCGCCCGCCACGAATACGAATCCATCGACCTGAGCAAACAGTAAAGTGGCGAGCCGCGAAGGCCCGTAGCACACGCGTGCATAGCCGGAAAAACGCGCAAAACCCGGGAGCGCAGAATGCATCTTCAGTGATAATCTGGAGTCACCAGCAAAAAACAGCATTTTTCGCGCGCAACTGCATACACTCTCGCGGAAAAGATTGAGAATCGGCGCGTTTCCGCGATTGATTCGCGGTAAGATGAGGCTCGTTTCCGCAGCCGTCTCGCACCGGCACGACATGCCGGCTCGAGCACATGAATAGAGTTTGAGGAGAATCCCGACGATGAGGGCTCGCTCGTTTTGGAAGCTCGCCAGCGCCGTTGCCGTGCTCGCCCTGGCCATCGGCAGGATGCACGCGCAGGGCATGGGCCATCCCTTGACTGGTCCCCCTCCGCCGGGCGCAAGATCTCAGAAGTGCGTACATCGCGAGATTCCGCACCTCGAAGACATCACGGCAAAATGCGGCGTCACTTTCCAGCATGCGTCTTCTCCCGACAAGAAGTACATCTTCGAGTCGATGAGCGGCGGCGTAATCGTCTTCGACTACGATCGCGACGGCTGGCCCGACATCTATTTCACCAATGCTCCGACCATCGACCAGGCGTTGGCCGGCAAGACCGCAATGGGCGCGCTCTATCACAATAACCACGACGGCACATTCACCGACGTCACGGAAAAGGCAGGACTCACCAAGCCCTGCCTGGCGATGGGCGGAGCCGTCGGCGACTACGATAACGACGGCTGGCCCGATCTCTACATCACCTGCATGGGCGGAAACATTCTCTACCACAACAACGGCGACGGCACGTTCACCGACGTGACGGCCAAGGCCGGCGTGGCCGATGGGCGCTGGTCTGCCGGCGCGGCCTTCGGTGACTACGACGGCGACGGCCACGTTGACCTGATGGTGGCCAACTATGTGGATTTTCATCTCAACGATCTTCCCGCGTTCGGCAGCTCGTCGTATTGCAAGTATCGCGGTGTCGATGTGCAGTGCGGACCGCGCGGACTGAAGGGCGCAGGCGACTCTCTCTTCCACAACAACGGCGATGGCACATTTACCGATGTCTCTAAGCAAGCGGGGGTGGACGATCCGAACGGTTACTACGGCCTGGGCGTCATCTGGGCCGACTTCAATAACACCGGACGGCCCGATATCTACATCACCAATGATTCCACTCCGAAATTTCTTTACAAGAACCTGGGCAATGGAAAGTTCGAAGAAATCGGCTACGAGTCCGGTACCGCACTGAGCAACGACGGCTCGGAGCAGGCATCGATGGGCATCGCGGTGGGCGATTACAACCACACCGGGCGTCCCTCTATCTATGTCAACAACTTCGAAAACGAGAATCCCGATCTCTACCGCAACGATGGCGATTGGAACTTCACCGAGGTATCGTTTCCTTCCGGTTTGGCCATGGCGGCGCTGCCCTGGGTGAAATGGGGAACCGCGTTTGTCGATCTCGACAACGATGGCTGGCTCGACCTCATCACCGCCAATGGCCATGTCTATCCGCAGGTGGACATGATCCCCTCCGATCCGGGTTACCGCCAGCCGACGGTTCTCAGCATGAATCTGGGGGACGGAAACTTCTGCGACGCCAGCGAGCAGGCTGGGCCCGCGCTCGAAGAGAAGCGCGTGGGACGCGGCTTGGCCGTCGCCGATCTCTTCAACGATGGCAACATGGATGTGGTGATCGAGGATCTTGACGGCAGTCCCATGATTTTAAGGAATCATGGAATTCCGGGGCGCCATTGGGTCAGTTTCGAGCTGGCTGGAACCAAGAGCAACCGCCTGGCGCTGAATGCGCGAGTCAAAATTGTGGCTGGAGGCATGACCCAGACCAGCGAGATTCACAGCGGCGGAAGTTATCTTTCGCAAAGCGATCTGCGCGTGCATTTCGGCCTTGGCTCGGCAACAAAAATCGATAGCGTCGAGATTCGCTGGCCTTCCGGAACCGTCGATCGCATCGGCAGCCTTGCGCCGGACCAGTTTTATTCAGTTTTAGAGGGCCGCGGAATTGTCCCTGCCGATCAGATCCGGCCGCAGCTTCACAAACAGGCGGCTCCGACAGCGCACTAAGGCCACGCTCGCTCACCGGCTAGGAGGTTTCGTGGCCGCTGGCGCGGGTTTTTCCGCCGGCGCTTGCGTCTTCAGGAGCTGCGCGGCAGCTTGGCGCTCCTTCTCCGCGTCCGCGGGCCTGAAGTCGCGATCGTAGGCCACCGCCAGCGCCTGATGAAAACGTGCATCGGCTGGATTGAGGCGCACGGCGGCTGCTAATTCCTCGATTGCCGCCGCTGTGTTCCCGGTCGCCAGATCGGCATTTCCCAGGTCGTAATGCGACTCCGCGTCGTCGGACTTCAGGCGGACGGCCTGATTCAGTTCCGCGATGGCATGCAGCCAGTCGCGGCGAATTTCATACACTTCCCCGATGCCGCGATGCACTTCCGCAACACTGGGATCGGCCTTCTCCAGGGATTGCAGCCGCGCAAATCCATTCGCAACCTGGCCCGTTTTCACCAGCGATTCGGCATAGAAGTACTGCATCTGCGGGATGGATGTCACGCTCTCACCCGCTCCCTTGAGCGTCTCAAGACACGCGCCATAGTTGTGCGTCATGAACTGGCTCATGGCCAGAGGCCCGCGCATTCCGGTCTCCTGCGGGTGCGAGCGCAGATAGCGCGTGAGGGGCGGAATCGCCTGCTGGAAGTTGGCCGACATGAACGCGGCCCGGCCCAGGTTCAAATCCAGCCCCTCGAGCGAAGGCCGCCAGGCGCGCGCGTGCACGAAATACTTGAACGCTTCAAGGTATTTCTCTTTTGATGCGGCGATGACGCCCAGGTTGTTGTAGCTGTCGGCAATGGGCGGCGTGAGCACCTCCTCGAGCGCTTTCAGTTTTCGAATCGCCTCGGGATCGGCCACTTGCGGAGCAGATGCCAGCGCCAGAGCATTGGGGCCGCCGGTTCCCGCGCCGTTCGCGGGCAGCATCGCGGACAGCTTGTTTTTGTCCGCGCTGAGCGCCTTGTCGTTGAAGCTGTGCGCAATCTGCATCTCCGCGTGCGCTTCCGTCTCGCGATGCTGCTGCATCAGGATCCGTCCCAGCAGAAAGTGCGCCTTCTGGATTTGAAAATGGTTCCGCGAAATGTCGGTGGTGAGCTGGATCGACTTGCGCAGATTGGTTTCTGCATCGCTCAGACGGTTGGTCTCGTAATCCATCTGCCCCAGGTAGAGAAACGCATCGGGGTTTTTCGCGTTCAGCGCGATGGCTCGCTTCAGATAGCCCTCGGCCTCGGCGTATCGGTGATAGCTCACTGCGATCTTGCCCAGTGCCGCGTAAGTCAGGAAGTCGTTGGGCGAGATGGCCAACTCCTGCTTGAGTTCGCTCTCGGCCTCCTGCAGCGTTTTTTCATCCTCCCCGGCGGCCAGCAGGGCAGCAGCCACGCAATAGTGCGCGCCAGGGTAGCGCGGATCCTCGGCGATCACTTTCTTGAATTCGACCACGGCGCGTGGCGTGAAGTCGGAGTTCCCGTAGGCCAGGCCGATCCGCATATGGAGCGCCGGCGTGTCCTCAGCCGACGCCTCAATCCAATCGAACGCCTCGACCGCGCATTTCTCTTCGTCGATACCCAGGCAGACCACGGCCAGATCGTATTGGTTCGTGAGGCCGGGATCGAGCGCAACTGCCGCTTCCAGCTCTTTCCTGGCGTCCTGGTCGCGGCTCATCTTGTGCAGCGTGAGGCCCAGGGTCTCATGGGCCTGCGCCTGAACGTGAGGATCGATCCCATCCTGATGCAGCAGCCCGCTGGCCAGTTTCTCCGCGTGCTCGAGGTCTCCGGCTCGCAAGGCCGCTTGACCGTAGTCCAGTTCAAGAGAAGGAGACGCGGGAGCCAGCAGCAACGCTTCCTCGAAGAGCGAAGAGGCTTTGGCGGCATCTCCTCCGGCCCAGGATTGTCCATTTGCCAGCTCGTCAAGGGCGGCTGCCAGAAACTTGCGGTATTGCCCCGCGGCCTGATCGAGATCGCCCGCATTCTGGAAGCGCAGGGCGGAATCGTAGTAGCTCTGGAGAGAAGAACCTTCTGTCCCTGTTTCAGGCGACTGCGACCGCACATGCGCAGGAGGCAAGAGCGCAGCCAGAAGGCCGAAAATCATGGCTTCAAAGATGACAAAGCTGGCCTGCCGGCTGCGCATTCCGATTCGCCCTCCAAAAATGACGCGGATGTTTCTATTTTGTCACAGTGCTGAGCAGGTTTGGAGGCGTCAGGCAGTGCGCGGCGCGCGCACGGGGATTTTGCGGCGATTCACGCTCTCCGCCGCGCCGAAAGCAAAAAAAGCAGGCAAAG
>CAVXOO010000430.1:0-5878 GCA_963762945.1 uncultured Acidobacteriaceae bacterium
TACGCATCCGCTCCTCTGCGGCGATACTTCCACGTGTTGGTCAGCCGCTTGCGGCACTCCCACCAGCGTGCTTCGGGCAGGGATCGTCAGGCCTTCCTCGTTCCAGAGTGCGCGGCGCGACTGATGCAGCAAGTAGTGATCCAGCCGCTGATCGAATCGACATACACTTCGGCACCTTCCTGCTCTAGAAAACGAAAGATATGAAAGTTGCCATCGCCTTCGGTTAACTGCGCCCAGAACTCGCCGACGATCTTGACGACTGGTTTGAGACGCGTGTGATCGACCTCGACCTCGCCCATTCGCTGTAGTGCCTGGTGCATTTTGTCCGCAAACTCAGTGCTGCAAAGATGATCGAGAACCTTGCCGGCCCCGTTCAAGTATTTCTGCAACTGTGGCACTTGTCGCAACCGAGTGGCCAACCACGGTGGAATGCGTTCGAGAATATCGAAGCGGCCCGAGTTTCGAGAAAGTGGCTCAACAGCTCCACCGCATCTTGTATCGCTCGATCCGTGCTGCCTGCCTCCACTTCATAAGGCCGGATGCGATAGCTCATGTCGTTGATGACATCGCCCAGATTGAGCATATTGAGCGCGCCTAGGTTGAAGTCGAGCGTAAACTTCAAGCCGGGATTGTCGCTCGCAGCCTTCATCACCGCATCGGATTGATAGATTACCAAGCGAATCGCTCATAGCCCGCGTTTTGGAGTGCCAGCCGATACTCCGATTCATACATTCCGAAGCGGCAGGGACCGCAGGAGCCAGCGGTGAAGAAGATATAGAAGGTCGTGATCGCCGACGGTCCCCAGATGCCGTAGCGCGATCGTGCCGAGCGCCCTGAGGTGGTGGCGGGGACGAAGAGCGCCGCAAAACCGAGCACCGCAAACAAGCCCATCCGGAGCGCGCGAAAATCCGTTTTCCCGGCATACATAGCGCATAGCAGTATTCCGGTGGCGATGACGAAGAAGAGCAGGGCTTCCCATCTCGCCAAGGTATGCCAGAGGTGCAAGAGGCCCACGGCCAACAGGCGGCGCCGCGTCTGTTCCCGCAGCGCCAGCACCGTGGACCATAGTGCGGGACCGGCGGCCAGCAGAAACACCACATGGCAAATACTGTGCACGTGGCTGATGAGGCGGCTGGTCAGCGCGCCACTTGTTGGAACAGACAAACAGGCTGCGCGCCCCGCCGCCGTATTGAAAGGGCGCGCGCCGCGTAGAAACTCGCAATCAGGAAAGTCGTCAACGAGACGGCATAGACGGCCACCCACGGCGACCCGGCCTGTGCGAGCGCTTGCTGGCTGGCGGTGTTTACGGCGCGGCCCACGGCGCGGCCGATGACGCGGTAATTCACCGCGATCTGTTCGCCCACGGCCGGCGTGCAGCCGATATTGAAAACCAGCTTGCCGGTGCGCTCCACCTGACACTCCGCGGCTTCCGCCGTGGTGCCGATGCGCCGCACGTAGGGCGAGCTGTTGGATGGGGTGCTCACCACCCATCCCGAACCCAGGTTGGTGAGATAGATGGCGCGTACCGTGCCGATCAGGTTGATGCTGCTCACCGGGATCAGATTGCAAGGCGCGGGAAGATTCGCGATGGTGCCCTGGTAGAGAGTCACCGGCGTTGCTCCAACGCCGTTCACAAACTCCTGCACTTCCATCTGAATGTTGGCTGGAGCCATGATCCAATCGCCGCCGGCGCCGATCAGGCCGTTGTCGCCATAGGAGTAGTACATGGCGCCCACGCGATAACTTTCGGGACAATGAATGCGCAGGCGCAGCGTATATTGATTGGCGGGATTCACGGCAAATGCAGCTCCGGACGCCGTGCCCATCACCATCGGCTGCAGGGATACGTTCCCCGTGCCTGACTGCGCGGTGACCTGAATGCCCGCTGTGCACTCGGAAGCCATCTGACCGCCGTTGAAGAATCCGCCCAGGATGCCCGTGCTGCCCGGAGAAAGGGTCACGCCTACCAGTTCGAGCAGCAGCGTTCCTCCCATCTCGATGGGATTGAGCCAGGCCAGCGTCGTTTGTCCGTCGTAGCCGCTGCCGCCGTTCATCGCGAGGCCGTTCGCTCCCAAACCGAGGTAGTTTCCTCCTATTGGAGACCAAAGCGTCGGATTTATCTGAGGCTCGTTGAAGAGCTCGTGAACGATGGTGGACTGCGACGTGGGCGGGAAGTACGGATCCTGAGAGAGATAGAATTCCGTCGTCACGCCGTCGCCCTGGAAATACTCCGTCACGTAGGCCGCGGGCTCGTTCTCGCCGCACACCGTTACATCGTTGGCCAATGCGCGCTTCACGCTCGAAGTCAGCGCCAGGTTGGCCAGATTCAGGCTGCCGTCGGTTTCGTTGAGGGGATGAGTCGTGGATTGTACGGAAGAGAGTGCGATGGCGCCGCCAAGTGCGCGATAGGACGACCGCGCCGCGCTCGCGGCCTGACCCGCGCTCTTGCTCCAGTTGGCGCCGAGATCGGGAACGAAGCTGCCCAACGGAGTTGCCAGCGTCAGCCCGCTTGTTGACAGCGCTGCCGAACCGGATTCCGTGACCAGCAAGGCCAGCACCTGGCCGGCCGTCATGTCGCTCACACCGGCGCTCGGCGGCATCAGCACCTGATCGAGCAGCCACTCGTCGCTCATGGCCTGGATCGCCGTGCGGTATCGCGGCCCTTCCAGGCCCATCCCCGCATATTCCGGCAGCGGGCTCACTGCGATGTATCCGGTAAAGTATTGCGTGCCGTCGTCGCCCGTTACGGCAAGCGTCTGAAAGCGCGCGGGCGCGGCAAGAGTTCCGTTGGCGGGAAGACTGAGCCACAACTGGCAGATGGAGGGCTCGTTGATCTTTCGCTCGATGGTCAACGGACGCACGGCATCGAGGGCCGCCGTATAGTCCTGCCCTTGGATCGTAATCTTCATTGCATCTCTCGTGGTTCGTGTCGCGTGGTTCGTGAATCGTGAACCGCTGACGGTGCTCGATGATTGCTTCGCAACAAATGGTGAAAAGCGGACGAGTAACTGTGACTTACAGGCTGACTAACTCAGCTAACTCGGCTAACTCCGCAAACTCCGCAAACTTTGCTAAACAAGCGCATTGGGCGCAGGCAGAAAACTCCGGTAACAAACCACCCGTTCTCCGTCCAGTGGGTCCGTCACCGGCAGCGCCAGGAATTGGCCTTTCAATGTCACGCGCGACTGGCCATTCTGAGTCTTTCCGGTGAGCGAAGCCATTGCTTCTTCCGCGCCGCTCATGGACTGCAATCGCGGATAGTGAAAGAAAATTCTCTCTCCCTGGCTGCCCTGCATGACAAATAGCGCCGACCATTCTTGATAGAAGGTGCCGCCTTCGCGGTCTACAAAACCCGCCACTGCCTGCACCTTTGCTCCCGTGGCTGGCGCGCCGCCGGGTAGCGCCGTAGCAAGCGTCAGCCCTGTCGGCGTCACTTGCGCAACCAGTGCTACGTTGAATGTGACGCGCCGTGTGTAATTGACGTCTGTCAAGGCCTGCCGAACATAAGCGCCCGAAACCGGACTGCCCACATATCCGGTCTGCCCCGTGTAATCCACGTCCACCGCGACGATCGATCCCGCCGAGAAGTTTGCCGCATCTGAGGGCGCGAGCAGAATCGACGTCGCCGTCGAGCCGCTCTGCGGGATTACCGCCGGCGCGGCCTGCGCGCCATCGGCCGCCAAGGCCGCTCCATTCGCCGCCGCAAGGACATTCATATGCTGCGAGCCTGTCGCCAGCGCCATGGTCAGCTTGGTCCAGCTCAGGAATTCGATACTCACCTGCGCTTGCAGGGTCTCGCGCACCTGTTCGAGCGCCGCGGCGGGAATGCCCGTCAGCAGCGGCGTCGATTTGCTTGCCGGCTTGCGCGCGAAACCCTGGATCCAGCCCAGATCGATCCACGGCGCGGGCGGCGCGTCGAGACTGAACCCGCCTTGTTGCGATGGATCGAAGAGCACGGGCGTCTGCGCGGCGCGATTCACGGGCGCAAAGTATCCGCGCACCCGCTGCGCCACCGGCGCCGGAGCGGAAAACCAACTTACTGTCATTGACTCAACCTCTGAAAGGCATTGGTTAGAGGTTAGTGTTCGGTGGATAGTAGTCAGCCGTTCGTGATTAGTGGTTAGGGGTTAGTTGCGAAAAGCACAACCAGCACCTTCCTAATCACTATTCACCTGCAACTAATTACTACCCCCTACTGGACAATCTCTACACTCTGCACTTACTCTCCCTGCTCCTGATAGCTGTAAACTAGAACACTTACGCTGCGGCCCAGTAAGTCGCGGTTGGTCGTTACCGGACCAAACACCGGCTCATCCCAGAACACCTGCGTCAACATCGCAGCCGGCGGCGTCGCCGTATAGTCGAGCTTGGGAGTCGAAAAGGGCTGCAGCATCGCCATCACCTCTTCATCCATCGCACTAAGGGCCCGCCCGCGATCCAGACCGCCAAAACTCTGCGTACCGGCGGTTTGGTAAACGATCTCGCATTGTTCCACCGCCATCGTGGAGGCCAGATCCAAGTCCGCCGCAAAGCCTGTCCAGCGCAGCACGTACACGTCGTTGGGAAGCTGACCGAAGGGGGCTTCCGCCTCCTCCACCAGAATCCCCGGACGCACGGTTCCGCGCATCAAGATGGTCCGTTCTGGATTGATCACCGTCAGGCGCGCGCGCAGCGCCATGTAAAACGAATCTTTTGCGTTTTGCATCAAATACTCCGCATCGTGAACCGTGTGTCGTGAACCGTGATCACCGGCTGCCGCGTCAGTTCACGGTCCACGGCCGTTAGACCGCCTGCTGTTTTGCCTCGCGCAACAAAAGCCGGTAGAGATACACCTGTCCGAAGGCTTCGTTGGCAGCAGAGGATTCGATTACATAGTCCTGCCCGGCCACCGTCACCAAGAGCGTCATTGAAAACAGGGCCTGCGCCGACGCGAGATCGAACGTGTCTACCTGTTGTTGCACGCTCGTGGCCGAGACCAGCAACTCCCACTGCGATTGGCCGCCTTCCTGCCAGGATGGCCGCAGCTTGCGCATCACTACCGGGCTCACCGGAACGTCCGCAAAAGTGGTCGCCACCAGGCCCACTTCCGACATGTTGGTATCGGAATTTATGCCTGTCACACGCAAGAGCGCCGTGGCGCCTCCCGTGCTTCGCAGCAAGGCATCGGCCAGCATCTGCGGCGCTCCCCTCGGGTTGCGCGACGCCGTATCACTCATAACTTGCTCCCATCGATGTCCGAGATCGAGGATAAGTCCCTAAGTCCCTTGGTTCCTAAGTCCCTAAGTCAATGCCGGAGCTCCCGGAGAGTGGTCTTCGCTCGCCGGTGTGGCTCGGTTCCTATCTTCAATTCAGCTTGGTTGCGACGTACGGCTTCAGCCATTGCTGCACCGTGTCGTCGAGCAACGAACTTGAGAAATACTTCATCTGCATGGTGTCGATGCGGCTCATGCTGGCGTTGAGCGCCGGCGTGGCCTGCGCGTTGCGCACAATCTGCGCGCACGCCGACTTCACGTCGTCGCCAATCGTCAAAAGACCGGCCGTATACGTCACCTGTACTTCGTTGTACGGCAAGCCCAGCACATTACACGGCAGCGAGAGCTCACCGGTCGCCGGGTCAAAGTCAACCAGTGTGGGATCAATCGAAGTCCATTGCCCCGGCAGTGCAAACGCCCAGACAATCTCGCTGATCGGCTCGTGCAGGATCTCACCGCGCCGTGGCCGGGCGTAACGGCCCTCGATGGAAACCAACGGCGAAGTGGCCGGAGCCAGCGGCGCCAGCGGCAGATAACTCAGGAGTACGGTTTGCGCTCCCGCAGTTACGCGCAAGCGCTCGATGTACTGAACCACATTCAGGTCAGGCCGCCTGCAGTAGCTGTTG
>CAVXOO010000431.1:0-3356 GCA_963762945.1 uncultured Acidobacteriaceae bacterium
TAGTTCAGATGCAGCTCGTCGATCTGGCGCATCAGCCACAGGTCCGCCTCCGAGATCGGGCGCGGCTGGTAATAGACCGTGCTGCGGCTGATATCGAGCACTTCAGCCTGTTTCTGGATGGGAAGATCGTGCCCCGGGTCGATCATCGCCTTACGCTCAGCAATCCCGCCTTGGTGAGCGCCCCTTCTAAAAAATCGTTCTCCAGCGCCAGCTCGCCGATCTTGGCGTGCAACGCCTTCAGGTCAACCGGCGAAGCCTGCTCAGATCGAGCCTCGCCGAATACGCCCGCGGCGCCCTCCAGAAGCTGGCTCTTCCACTGCGTGATCTGGTTGGGATGAATGTCGAACTGCTCGGCCAACTCGGCCAGCGTCTTCTCACCCTTGATCGCGGCCAGGGCCACCTTGGCCTTGAACACCGCTGTGTGATTCCTGCGCGGACGTCTGCTCATCCGTTCTCCTCTTCTCAGCCATCTTAGGCCGCCAAAGAACAGAACCTCCACTTATACCCCTGTCCGAATTTGCTGAGCCGGCTCTATGGTTAGCTACTTTGTCTGCAAAGAGTGCTCGCTGCAAATAGGCATCCCAACTGATACGCTCGCGCAGCCATTTGAAGATCAAGGTCACCCACCCACGGGTATTCCTTACGTAGTGATTCAATGTCCACGCTGCAACGCTCTGAGAAGCTACGCGCCGGAAGATTACACGGCGCAAGTGGCAGGCAGTAGCGGTAGTGGCATGGCCTTCGTAGAGTTTCTGCAATGCGAAGTGGGAGGCTGCAAATCTCCTGCGCCAGTTTTCGCGCATAAGAGTGATTCCACCAGCCCCACAGATAATCAACAGGAGTCCGGCACCCGTAATACCACCCAGACCATACCGGCCCTTTTTTGTAGGGACTCCCATCCGGTCGCAACCGAAAAGATTCGCGCACTCCTGCTCCGCTTGACGAATCGTCCTTAACCCCACTTGCTCCGGGGGGATAATTACCCATGTCTGCGACAGATTGCACAAATTCTTCAATTACAGCCATTTGCGCGCATGATACAGAAAGCAGGTCAGTTGGCGGAGCTAGATTGCGTTGACGCGCCAGCCGGTTTCCTGCAAAAAACGGGTGGTCGGTCGCCGCGCCGCTTTGCCTGCTCCCTCAGTCTGAGAAAAGTGTAGCGAAAGCTGAGAAATAATCGGCAAATGGGGTGAGGGAATTTTTGCCGGTGGCTCAGATTGAAAACAACAATTTCGGCTTCGGCGGAGATCGTCGCTAAGGTTTCGGGCGGCCCTCCGGGGCGCGGGGTCGACGACTCTCCGGTTTCCCAGGGCAGCGCCCGTGCGGGCTCGCCCTGGGCTATTATCGGTCGCTCCTCCGGGGCGGGACTGATGATGAACTGTGCGGTGGAATTCGATTCGCATTGAAAAACGCCGGCAGGGGCGGAAGCCCGGCATCAATTTTGCGGCGATGGCGGCGCGGCTGAAAGCCGCGTCCTGATACAAGGCCTGACGGTTGGGTTTCGTTCGGGGTGAAACGGCGGGATGGGGTTCGTGCTTTCCCACCCATTCGCGAAGAACGCGAATGGATGGGGCACCCGCAACCGAAGGATGACAGACGTAAGGTTGGGTTTCGTGCGATCCCACATCTCAGAAGCGAGATGTGGGGCACCCGATTTTCGTGGTGAGTTGAGAGAGTCGGGTTGGGGTTCGTGCTCTCCCACCCACTTTTCGTGGTGAGTTGAGAGAGGTGGGTCGGGGTTCGTGGTTTCCCACCCATTCGGTCGCCGCGGCGACAACGCGAATGGATGGGGCACCCATTTTTCGTGGTGAGTCGAGAGGGGTGGGTTGGGGTTCGTGCTTTCCCACATCTCAAAATCGAGATGTGGGGCACCCGTTTTTGGTGGTGAGTTGAGAGAGGTGGGGCAATCGGCCGCCGGGCTCGGCTTGGCTACTGACTTTGCGCAGCGGACGCGTAGCGCTTGCGCAGGATGGCGAGGAGGCCCAAGCTGCCTGTAGCGAGGAGAAAGATGCTGGAGGGCTCGGGTGCGGCAGAGGGCGAAGGCGGAGGAGGCGGAGGAGGCGGCGGAGGTGGAACGTAGAGGGTGACCGCGCCGTTGTAGACGCTATCGCCGAAGTTCGCTCCGAATTCGGCGGAGGACTCGGTACCGTTGGAGCAACGGCTCAGGGTGGTGCAGAAGTTCCCGCCGTCATAGCCAATCAGATTGGATTGGTTGAATTCGAGAGTGATGCTTCCGCCAGGCGTGTCGAAGTCGCCGAATTGAATGGCATACGACAGGCTTGAGCTATTCGGAACAGAAACTACCACAGCCAACGTCTCGTCATCGAAGAGCGATTCAGAAGATCCGTTCTGGAAGACGGTCAGGTTGTTGCTCTGGATCTGGCCATTGGTTGTATCGAGGACGAAAGAGCCCGAGATGCCGATGTCGGGACTGGTGGCGGTGTCGCCGGAGACATCGAATGTGGAGATGCTATCGGCATGGGCGGCGAGGGCGAGGGAGAGAATCGGGGCGATGACGAGGGGAAACAGGCGCATAGTACCTCCGGTTTGGTTATGTCGCGGTCTTAGAGCATTAGGGGAATTGCAGTGCAATTTTCTCTTCAGAAATCCAGTTTTCCAAATCGAAGACTCGGGAAGGATAAGGGTCTACAGTGTACAGGGTTTTGCGCAATGATTGCTACTAAATTCAGCCTCATTTTTTTGCGCGATTCGGGGGGCTGGAGGCCCCGCTCGCACCGGAATGGGCTCATTTTGTGCCGAGTTGAAAAAGAGAGGCCGGTTGGGGTTTGTGCTATCCCACATCTCAAAGGCGAGATGTGGGGCACCCCGGTAGCGCCCGGCAGGGGCTGAAGCCCGGCATTAATCTTGCTCCGCTTGCGGCGCGAGTAAACTCGCGCCCTGATACAGGGCCTGACGGTTGGGTTTCGTGCTTTCCCACATCTTCCGCCTTGGCGGACGAGAGGTGGGGCGCGGGGGTTGTGTGGTGAGGCCGAAGTTCGTTGAAGAACAACCGCAGATCCCCGTTCGACTACGATCGCTCCGCGATCTCCGCTCAGGGCAGGCTTTCGACTCCGCAAGCCGCACGAGAGGCGGCTTGCTGCGCTCAGGATGACAGTGCATCTAAGTTGCGAGCTTCAGCGGCAAGTTCCGCTTCGTCGAAAATCATTTAAAAGGCCTCGGGCGGCCCTCCGGGACGCGGGGTCGGCGGCTCGCAGGTTTCCCAGGGCAGCGCCCGTTCCGGGCTCGCCCCGGGCTATTATCGGTCGCCCTTCCGGGGCGTGCTAGTCGATCCAGAGGGCGCTGGTGATGATGCGCGGGTAGTAGCGGCTGGCCTTGCCTTCTCCGGAGACGATCTG